>DBWD01000020.1:703-3840 GCA_002308555.1 bacterium UBP3_UBA1247 | reverse complement strand
GCTGCCATTTGCGGTGGAAGAGCGTCCGCACGCCGGGAACGGCCTGCCACTCGGCTTCGTCGCCGAAATAATGTCCAAAGACAAGGGCGGAGATAACGTTGGTGCCGCTGGCTTCCAGTTTCAGGAAGGGGATGTCGCCGAGCTTTACGGTAAGAGCCTTGTCCGCCTCTTCGTCCGGCCAGGAGGCGTAAAAGTCGAAGGCGATCCTCTGCTCGCCGTCAACCGACATGGAAACGGACCGGGAGAGAGAAGAGGAGCCCTCCAGTTCAAGCGCCTTGTCCCCGTAGGCGTGCCAGGCGGAAACCAGGATGTCGTTGGTGGAGGAAACGGCCATGCTCTCGACGACCCTGACGTTCTCGGAGGCGGTCCAGCCGTCCTGGCCGTTCACGGGACCTTCATCCAGGCTCTCGAATTTGAAGGAGCTTTCCTCGGCAAAGAGGAAGCCGGCGGCGAGCAAGCACAAAACAAAAACTCTTTTCATAGCAGCGTCCTTAATTTTATTCACTACTATTTTAGCAAAAAAACGAAAGGCCTCCGCCGAAGCGAAGGCCTTTTTATAAAATGGCGCCGCAGGATGGACTCGAACCAACAACACCCTGGTTAACAGCCAGGTACTCTGCCATTGAGCTACTGCGGCGCTCAAATTTTACGAGGACTAATTCTAGCCGAAATGGCTCCCAATGTCAAGGGGAGCCGGGGCATAGGATCACTCCGCGTCGCTGGATCCCTTGGCCTGTTTGCGGTACTTGGTGGGAGGCTGCCCCACCGTGCGGCGGAAGGCCGTGCTGAAGTGGTAGGGATCGTCGAAGCCCACTTCCTCCGCGATGATGTGCACCGGAAGGTTGGTGGTCTTGAGCATCATGCAGGCGTGGCGCATCCTGAGCTGGATGAGCCAGTCCCTGGTGTGGATGCCCATGTGCTTCTTGAAGAGCCTCGTCAGGTGGACTCTGCAGCAGCCGGCCACGTTGGCCAGGTCTTCCATGGAGATGGGCTCCCGGAGATGTTTTTCCACGTAGGAGACCACCGCCTGGATCTGGGCGGGAATAACGTTCGTCCTCTGGGAGCTGACGGCTTTGGCGTAGCGGGCCAGAAGATGGAAGATCTTGTAGCAGGTGGCGGAGGAGTCGATCCTGAAATCGCGGCCGCGGTCCCTGACTTCGTCGAGCACGTCGAAGAAGAGCCTTCTGATCTGCTCGAAATCCTGGTCCTTCAAAGTGATCTTGGAGACCATGTCCAGGCCGAGCTGCGTGAGGCCGGGAGTCATCAGGCTGTGGCGGAAAGCGATCCAAACTTTTTTCCAGCGGCCGGAGCCCACGTTCTGGTAGGTGTGCTCCTCGTTGAAGTGCAGCAGGAAAACGTCGTGGGGCTTCAGGGAATACGTGTTGCCGTTGACAGTCAGCTCGCCTTCGCCCTCCAGGACCAGCTCCATGGAGAAGAAGGCGCAGTTGCGGCGGTGCAGCTTGGCCTTGGGCAGCCAGCTGGAAACGCCGCAGGCGTAAGTGTTGATGAGGAAGATCTCGTCCTGCGCCATGGGAAGGAAATACATTTCCGGGTCGCTGGTCAGGCTGATGATCTCCTGGTTGATGGGGATGATCTCCGGCGAGGGGAGCTCGCCGAATTTTTTGGGACGGCGCTCGTATTTGCGTCTCGGAGCCTCTTCGTCCTTCTCTTTTTTCTTGGCGGTGGTAAGTTTCTTTCTGCCCATGTTGTTCTCCTAAATTTTTACTGACTAATCATACCAAAACTTTTGACAGGAAACAAGCAAGGGCTAGCGCTCTTATAATTAAACTACTTATTATAAATAATTTAATTATTGAAACGCCGCTCTTGGAAATACGCGAAAGATATATTTTTTGCGGAACTTCGCTTTTTCGTTTTTGAAACACGAATTCGCGAAATGAAAAAAGCCGCCCGGTTTTCGGGCGGCTTGAAAAAACAGTTTAAGTTTTGCCTCAGATGAGCAGATCCAGCACCTCTTCGATCACGCGGTCCTGAAGACCGTCTTTCTCGAGACCGACCCAAAGGGGCAGACGCACCAGGGTGTCGCTCACTCTGCGCGTCACCGGCAGCTCGTGGTCGAAGCGGCCGAACCTTCGGCCGGCGGGGGAGTCGTGCAGGGGCAGGTAATGGAAGACGCAGCCGATCTCCTTTTTCCGCATGTTCGCGATGAATTCCGTCCTTTCCTCCAGGGAGTTCAGGAGGATGTAGTACATGTGGGCGTTGTGCTGGCAGTGTTCGGGCACCACTGGCCTTCTCAGTTTGCCGGCTTTCTCCAGGCCCTCGAAGGACTCGTGATATTTTTTCCAGATGTTCAGCCTGCGGTCGGTGATCTCGTAAGCCTCCTTCATCTGGGCCCACAGGAAGGCCGCCAGGATCTCGCTGGGAAGATAGGAGGAGCCCAGGTCCTCCCAGGTGTACTTGTCCACCTGGCCGCGGTAGAAGCGGGCGCGGTTGGTGCCTTTCTCCCTGATGATCTCGGCCTTCTCGATGAGGCCCGCGTCGTTGACGTAGAGGGCTCCGCCTTCGCCGGAGATGATGTTCTTGGTCTCGTGGAAGGAGACTGCCGCCAGATCGCCGAAACTTCCCAGGGGCTTTCCCCTGAAGGAGCTCATGACGCCCTGGGCGTTGTCCTCCACCACCCGGAGGCCGTGCTTTTTGGCGATGGCCACGATCTTGTCGATCTCGCAGCCGACGCCGGCGTAGTGCACGGGGACTATGGCTTTGGTCTTTTCCGTGATGGCTTCCTCCACCTGGGTCTCGTCCATGTTGAGCGTGTCGGGACGGATGTCGATGAAGACCGGCACGGCGCCGCGCATGACGAAGGAACTGACGGTGGTCACGAATGTGAAGGAGGGGACGATCACCTCGTCTCCGGGCTTGATGTCGCAGAGCAGGGCGGACATTTCCAGAGCCGCCGTGCAGGAATGCGTCAGAAGCGCCGCTTTCGCGCCGGAAAGCCTCTCGAGCCAATCGTTGCACCATGTGGTGTACTTGCCGTCGCCGGAGAGATGCCTGGAGGCGTGGGCGTCCGCGATAAGGGAGAGCTCGCGGCCTGTCATGTAAGGTTTGTTGAAAGGAATGAATTCAGCCATATGTTTCTCCGTTGCTTATTTTCTATTCTACTACCTGCACAGACA
>DBWD01000020.1:0-643 GCA_002308555.1 bacterium UBP3_UBA1247 | reverse complement strand
TGACCGAACACTTCACCCTTACTGTGTCGCCGGGAGGAACGTCCCTGCTGAGCCAGATCCTGTCGTCCTGGATCTCCTTGTGGTCGAGGGTCTGCCAGCTCAGGGAAAGCCTGACGGGATCGTTCCCCCGGCATTTCCAGGTGGTTTTCCCAAGGTTGGCGCAGAGCACCGTGATCTCGAAAGGCTCTCCGGCTTTCACCTTCAGCTCTTTCAGCCTGCCGTCGGCAAGGACGATGGCGGCAGCCGGCTCCAATTCGCCCCTCGCGGGGCAGACCGTCAGCTTGTCGAAGCAGAGGGAAAGCGGACGGTTGTCATAGACGCCTTTCGCGACCTGGCCCGGGACCAACGTTTTGCTCGTCACGACGCTCAGCAGATGGGGAGCGCCCTTGGGCCGCGGTTTGGAAATAATGCTCGCCCTGAAAAGCACGTTCGTGAAAGCCGTGCCTATAGTCGCGCTGCCAACCGGCTGACCGTCCAGGAAAAAGTCGGCCCGCATCTTTTCGATGGCCCGGAGGCGCGCGGCGACGCAGTAGTTCGTGAAGCTCATGAACGCGAAGCGGGCCGTGATGTTCGTGCCGACGCACCAGGTCCAGTTCTCCTCGGGACTGACGAATTCGTCGTGCGAGAAGCCTGAGAGCAGATG
>DBWD01000102.1:13905-14300 GCA_002308555.1 bacterium UBP3_UBA1247 | reverse complement strand
GAAGGTCTAATGGCTTTGTTTTCCGCGAATGCGGAAAGCGCAAGAAACAGGAGCGCCAAAACAGCGAATAATTTTTTCATGCCAGACATAAGTGGAGTTTAATATGTAACCTGCTCCTATTCTAGCAGAAAAACAGAATTGAATCTACTTAGCTGTTTTTCGAGAGGTAGCGCCAGTAGGCCATTAGGCTCTTGGGGTCGTCGGTGACTTGCGAGAGTTCCTTGAGGGGGATTATCTCAACCCTGATCTTTTCGTTTTCGTCCGGGCAGCCGCAGATCCTGCCTTTGAGGGCTTCGAGCTCAGGTTTGGTCATTTCTATTTCCGCGGCGAAAAGGAAGATTATCTCGTCGCTGATACCGTAGGTGGGGAAGAAGCCGCCCAGGTCGGTCACGTTT
>DBWD01000102.1:11512-13839 GCA_002308555.1 bacterium UBP3_UBA1247 | reverse complement strand
TCCAGCATGCCGGCGGGGATCTCCTTGGTCTCGTAGATGCCGGCGGCGAACCTTGGCTGGCGGACGATGACGGTGTATTTTTCTCCTTCGCAGTTGATGACGATTAGGACGGCGGAGGCGTCGCCCCGGAGAAGCACGGCGCCCGGGACCTGGCGGCCCTCCTGGTCGAAGGCCTTGACGAAGAGTTTGGCGAAGAGGAGGCCGCCGTTGTGGCGCCTGTCCACGGCCTGGACTCTAATTTCCTCTATTTTGAAGCGCTGGTCCATCCTCTTGATCCAGTTGGCGTACTGCAGGGAGGTGCGGACCATCTCGATGTCTTCTATTTTTCCTTTCCAGATGAAGCTGTCGAAGGAGAGCTCGGTCTCGACGCCGGGACCTTCCAGGCTGTCGATCCATTCTTTCACCTGGACGTAGAGGGGCTGCTTGAATCCCACCACCTGGGGATAAAAGGTCTCCCATTTCTGCCATTTGAAGGCGCTGAACTCTTTTTGGAAATCCTCGCTGGCCAGGGCCAGTTTCTCAGCGTCCTCGTCCAGGCCCTTGTAGCGGAAGAAAAACCATTTCTGAGCCTGGCCGCGGTAGCCGAAGAAGGTGGGCTTGGTCCTGGGGACTTCGTAGGTGAGCCAGAAGGGGCTCTCGGCCACCAGCTCGACTTCCTTCTCGGTCAGGCCGGTCTCCTCCCTGAGTTCCCGCCAGGCGGCTTCCAGGGGCATTTCGCCGCTGTCGATGCCGCCCTGGGGCCACTGCCAGGAGTCTCTGTAATTCTGTCTTTCGCCGGTCCAGTAAAGCCCTTTTTCGTTCTTGACGACCAGGCCCACGTTGGGGCGGAAAGCGTTGTTTATAGGTGTGAATTGAGTACGCATACAGGCATTATAGCATAACCGCTTTTGGTTTTACATTTGACCACTTTTATAATATAATCAATAATATAATCTTAATAATAAGGCTTAGTATTTATGATCCAAGTCAAGGAACTGGTCAAGACCTACGCCGACCTTACGGCGGTCGACCATATCACCTTCAGCGTGGAAAAAGGGGATATCGTCGGCCTGCTGGGTCCCAACGGCGCCGGGAAGACCACAACCATGAAGATCCTGACCTGCTTTATGCCGGCCACTTCCGGAATGGCGAAGGTGGCCGGACACGACGTTTTTAAGGAATCCCTGGAGGTCAGGCGGCATATCGGCTACATGCCGGAAAACGTCCCCCTTTATCCCGAGATGCGGGTGAACGAGTTTTTAAGCTACAGGGGCCAGCTGAAGGGTCTGAAGGGCCAGTATTTGATAAACCGCATGAGCGCGGTCATCGACGCCTGCGAGCTTGGCCAGGTCAGGACCCGCATCATAGACCAGCTCAGCAAAGGCAACAAGCAGAGAGTTGGCCTGGCGGACGCCCTCATCGGCGACCCGGATCTTCTCGTCCTGGACGAGCCCACCATCGGTCTGGACCCCAACCAGGTCAGGAAAGTCAGGGAGCTCATCAAGGAGATCGGCCGGGACAGGACGGTCATCCTTTCCACCCACATTCTTCCCGAGGTGGAGATGGTCTGCGAGAAGGTCATCATCATGTACAAGGGCAAAGTGGTGGCCCAGGACAGCATGTCGAATTTGAGGAGCGGCAACAAGAAGCGCTACTGCGTGGAGGTCAAGGGACCAAAGGCGGAAGTGGAAAGGGCGCTCCTGGACGTCAAGGAAGCCTACGAGATCAGGACTTCCGAGGAAGAGGGCTGGGTGAGGGCCGAGATGCTCTCAAGGCTGCCCGAGGAGAACATCTCCGAGAAGATCTTCCTGGCGCTGCAGAAACATTCCTGGCCCATGAGGCTGCTGACCACGAAGATGCCGACTCTCGAGGATATTTTTGTGGAAATGACGACGAAACATTAAGGTATTTATGCGAAATTTCCGGACATTATACAAGCGCGAACTGGCCACGCTCTACTACACGCCCACCAGTTACGTGGTGATGTGCGTTTTCCTGATCGTGGTGGGCTGGCTTTTCTGGATCCTGGTCAACTATCTGAACGCGCCTTCGAAGCCTTTGGAGGCCAACGTATTCGGATATCTGTTCGGCGGGACTTTCATTTACTGGATGGTGGTGGCGGCGGTCACCTCCGCCCTGACCATGCGGCTTTTCTCCGAGGAGTACCGGACGGGCACCATCGAGATGCTGATGACCACGCCGGTCACGGACACCCAGGTGGTTTTGTCGAAGTTCTCCGCGGCCCTGACTTTCTTGATGCTCATGTGGCTGCCGACGCTGGTCTACGTCTACATCCTGGGCAAGTTCACCACGGTGGACTACGGGGTGGTCTGCGCGGGGTACCTGGG
>DBWD01000102.1:11346-11500 GCA_002308555.1 bacterium UBP3_UBA1247 | reverse complement strand
ACTTTCCTTCTGAACTGCATGCTGACCAGCCTGGGGATCATGATCTCCTCCACCAACAAGAGCCAGTTCGTCTCCTTCTTCGTGACCTTCATAGGGATACTGATGCTTTTCTCCCTGAACTTCATGCAGGACGTGGTCAGCAACAAATGGCGGG
>DBWD01000102.1:10716-11335 GCA_002308555.1 bacterium UBP3_UBA1247 | reverse complement strand
GGTCTACCGCTACGCCTCAGTTCTGGAGCAGTTCAATCCCTTCACCAAGGGCGTCATCAGCTCCCAGAGCGTGGTATATTTTCTCTCCATCACGGCCTTCCTGCTTTTCTGCACCGTGAAGAGCGTCGAATCCAGGAAGTGGAGGTGATCGNNNNATGAAAGAGACTATTCTGAGAAGACTGACCTACGGCACCAACGTCACCTTCGCCGTCATCCTGGCCTTCATCCTGGTGGTCTTGTGCAACGCCCTGGCGGCCAAGTATCCCAGACGCTACGACTCCATCCAGAACCAGGATCTTTACAAGCTTTCCGAGAAGACCCTGAACGTCCTCAAGGAGCTTCAGGAGCCGGTGGAATTCTACGTTTTCGGCAATCCCCAGAACTCCGAGCTTTATCCCAAGGTCAAGCGGCTCATAGAGCAGTATTGCAACGCCAGCTCCAAGGTCACCTGCCTGCTGGCGGACGACTACATTTTGCGCGACCCCGGAAAAGTCCAGAAGATCAGGACGGAGCTGAACGTCAACGACTGGGACACCGTGGTGGTGAAAGTGGGGGAGGAGACCAAGGAGCTCAAGGAAAACGACCTGGGCGAATTCAAGTTCGAGCACAACTATTACGA
>DBWD01000102.1:7276-10696 GCA_002308555.1 bacterium UBP3_UBA1247 | reverse complement strand
CTGGTGCTCTTCAAGGCCGAGCAGGCCCTGACCTCCGCCATCCTGGAACTGCAGAACCCCGAGCAGAAGAACGTTTTCTTCACCATCAACCACGGAGAGAGAAGCATCTCGAGCAAGGAAGACCGCAATTACAGCTCCGTCAGGGAGTATCTGGAAAGGGACAGGGTGAACTGCATGCCCCTGGAACTGTTCCGGCTCTCCGACATGACCGAGACCAACTGCGACCTGCTGGTGGTGGCCGGGCCCACCAGGGAATTCCTCGAGAGCGAAGTGGAAGTTTTGCGCCGCTACCTGATGAACGGCGGGCGGGCGATCATCATGCTCGATCCCAATTCCGACTGCGAGAGCATTCCCAAGCTTTTGCGCAGCTGCAACGTCAACGTGGGCGACGACGTGACGGTGGATCCTTCCACCAGGATAGCCGGCACCGGCTGGTTCGACCTGGTCATTCCCAACTATCCCGAGCACGAGATAACCAAAAATCTGGAATCCCTCAGCATTTTCTATATGGCGCGCTCCGTTTCGGAGATCAACCATGAGAACCAGGACTACCTGGTGACGCCCTTTTTGGAGACCAGCGTGGACGGCTGGGGCGAGACCAAATACCACGGGACTTCCTACCATTACGACGACAAGACGGACCTTGGAGGCCCGGTCTGCGTGGGCGCCGCCGTGGAGAACCGCCGCACCAAGCTCAGGCTGGTGGTCTTCGGCGACGCGGATTTCGCGGACAATTTCTACGTGGAAAGGCCCCTTTCCAACAGGGACATTTTCCTGAACGCCTGCAACTGGGCCATGCAGAGGGAATATCTCGTCAGCATCGGGCCCAAGACCATCCAGGAGATAAGGAGCCTGAAGCTCAACCGCAAGCAGATCTCCCTTATCAGGACCCTGGTGATCGTCCTGGTGCCGGCCCTGGCGCTCTCCCTGGGACTCGTGGTCTACGTCCGCCGCCGCCAATAACAGACGCTAAGAGATGACAAATGAAATTTAAAACTACCATAATCCTGCTCCTGCTCGTTCTGGCCGTCGGAAGCTACATCTGGTTCGTCGACCGCTTCAAACCCTCCACCGCGGAAGTGAAGCAGACGGAGAAAAGAGTCCTCAGGGACTTCCGTCCGGAACTGATAACCAAGATCTACATCGACCGCCAGATCAGGGAGAACGAGACCGGCAAGATACTGCGTTTGGAAAAATACGAGCTGGAAAGGGAGACCCTGGGCTGGAAACTCGTCAAGCCCGTGAACTTCCCGGTGAACACGCCCCTTGTGCGCCAGATCCTGGACAGCTTGAAGAAAGTCGACCAGCACCGCTTCATCAAGGGCGAGGAATACGAGAACATCAACCGGGACGCCACCGGACTCAACGCGCCGGACATCGTGGCGACCTTCGAGACACCCAACACCTCCGTGGTGCTGCGGGTGGGAAGCCAGGTCCCCCTGGGCTGGGAATATTACGCGGAACTGCAGGGCAAGCGCCAAGCTTATTTCATCCCCAACGAGATGCACGACATTTTGTGCTTTGAGACGGACAGCAGCGAAAAGGACGTCAGGAGAAGGAGAGTCTTCGACGTGACGCCGGAATACGTCAACGCCCTGCAGCTCACCGTGGACGGCAAGGAAATAGACATGAGGAAAGGCAAGGACCTTTTCTCCTGGTATCTCAGGACGCCCCTTTACGACCGGGCGGACGACAAGCTGATCAACGAGTTCGTGAAGAAGCTCTCCAAGATCGACGTGGAAAAATACATCGACCAGCCCAAGGGCAAGATCGATCTGAAATATTCCGTCGCCCTGGTGCAGAGGGAGAATTCCCAGCGCCTCCAGATCTCCGACGAGATCGTGGAGACCAACGAATACGAGGAAGTGGACCGCTACTGCTACGCCAGGCGCTCGGAATACGGGCAGTTCTTCACGCTCTCCCCGGAGATCCTGAAGGAATTCTCCCCGGACCCCGACCATTACAGGGCCAAGACGCTGTTCGCGCCGGGCGTTTTCGAGGATCTGGACAACATCATATTGGAAAGGGGAGACGAGCGCATGGAACTGGTCTTCGACAAGTCCCTCAACAAATGGGACTGCCCGACCATGCTGTCAACCACTTTGAAGGACGAGCTGGCCATCGAGGACTACGCCTTCCTTTGGCTCGACCTTCCCATCGCCCGCTTCGCCGACGCCGGGGAAGCACGGGCGGCTTTGGAGGACACGCTTTCGCCCTTGATGATCCAGCTGCGCTTCCAGGGATTCGACGACATGCAGGAATACAAGCTGAGCAAGGACGTGGGCGGGCTCATGTTCATGGAGCGCATGTCCAACGTCTTCGTGGCCGTGAAGTCCGAGGACGTGGAGAAGCTTTACACGACCAACAATTTCCGTTTCCTGACGCGCCAGGCCATGAACATCCCGGAAGGGGAGGTGGAAAAGATCGAGCTGGCCGGGGAATCCGTGAACATCACGCTCAACGCCGGGCAGGATTTCTGGCTCGCCACTGAGAACGACGCTTCCAAGGAGATCATGCCCCGCATGAAAGACGAGATCGCCAGGCGCATGCCGGTGCTCATCGACCATTACGTCAAGGAATGCTCGGAGGTGGACCTGCCGGCTTTCGGTTTGAAAGAACCGTACCTTAAGATAACCTTCACGTTGAAGAACGGCGAAAGCAAAACGATCTCCCTGGGCGGCAAGTGCGGCGAGGGCCGCTACGCCATGGTGGGGGAGCAGCCCTACGTTTTCGCGCTCAACAAGGAGACCGTCACCGGGCTGGAGCAGTTCGCCGAACTGGCCAGGATCTATCGCGAATGACACAATAAACTCAATAAGGGAGTTTGAATATGCAGAAAGTATTCTTTAGTTTGGCTTTGTTCTTCCTTCTGGCCGCCCTCGGCGCGTCCGCGGAGGATATCGTCGGCATGGCGCCCCGGGAAACTTCGGTGGTCGTCAGGACCCAGAAGAACCTCAAGTCTTTTTTGCGCATACCTTCCCCGGGTTTCTGCTACGACGAGCTGAAATACACCGCCAGGGTGGTGAGCGAGCCGCTGAGGACCATTTTCCAGGTCAGCATGCTGGCTCCCACGAACCAGCCCGACAGGATACTCATGCCTTACGCCAGGGTCCTGCGCCGCGACTACACGGAAGTGGCGGCGGACACCTTCACCAACGCGGTCTTCTGGGCCAACGGCCAGATAATCGCCAAGCGTTTGGCGGTGCCTGAGAAAATGGACAAGTACCTGATCGCGGTGGGCTACGTTAGCTACCGCGACGCCAGGCACCGGCACATCGGCGGCGGCCCCTACGAGACCGTCATCAACGAGAAAGGCCAGATCGTCCACCGGGGCGATCCGCTGATGAAGTCCAAGTACTCCGCCAAGTTCAGCATCGACTCCTCCATCCTTTTCCTGGACGACGAGCTGGAGATGGAAGT
>DBWD01000102.1:7146-7266 GCA_002308555.1 bacterium UBP3_UBA1247 | reverse complement strand
AACGAAGTGCAGACGGTCTTCAGCTACACCCTGGTGAACCTTGACACCGGCAAGGTCGTGCTGAACGCCGAGGAAGTCCGGAAGCCCGTGATCAAGATGAAGACCCTGGGCAACTACGCC
>DBWD01000102.1:1037-7037 GCA_002308555.1 bacterium UBP3_UBA1247 | reverse complement strand
CTGACTTTGAACGACGGCGTCCTGTGCGGCGCCTCCAACGACGTCCACCAGCTGACGGACGGCCGCTATTCGCCCTCCGTCAAGGACAGGATCAGCCAGCGCTACTACGCCTCCGAGATCACCAACATCTTCGGCGGCAGGGGACGCGTCATCACCCAGGACAGGGGCTATTTCAGCTACAACCTGGGCGTGAGGCTCAAACTCAACATGCCTTACCTCCTGGAGATCGAGTATCCCGAGGACGCCCCCCGCACCATCGCCGTCTCGGTGAGCGGCGGAACTTATTCCCCCTGCGTGCAGACCGGCCACACGCTGCCTTACCAGAGGCCCGACCAGTTCGTGGAACAGCTTCAGCTGCCTCTCAACAATGACCTGAACAAGATGCAGTTCATCGTCTGGGCCGGCGACGACGAGATCAAGAACGGCTTCAACGTGGCCATCGCCGATCCGGGCGACCTGGTCGCCCCCTTCAGCAAGAAACCGCTTATCCTGCGCATCTCGCTCTATTCTTTCCTGACCATCGCCGTGCCCCAGCAGAAGGAGCGTTTCCCGGAAAAATACCAGCGCTACGTCTGGACGGAAGGCGAAGCCATGATGGGGCGCGACGGCGTCTTCTTCGCGCCGGTCCTGAACAGCCTCTTCTTCGGCATGAACGGCTTCTCGCCTCTGGCCCTGGCCTGGAACTCCCGGGGCGGCAGCAACGGCACCGTCATGTTCCCGACGGAACACTACACGATCTCCTACAAGAAGGAGATCAACGGCGTGGAATACATGAGCGACCGCAAGGAAGACAACAGCAGAAGGAACAATTACATCGGCGAATGCGCCGACATGGCCCGCTTCCTGAAGATGAAGATCTTCCCCAGGGTCGAATACGGCGGCAGCGACAAGCTTAAGGACAAGCACGCCGTGGGCATGGACGGCAAGCAGTATCCTCCTTACTTCTACAGCAGGGAAGCGGCTCCCCTTAGCGACAGCGTGGACATCACCTACGACGGCGTGGCCGAGGACTTCGCGTCCATCATAGACGAGATGGTGGCCAGCGTCCCGGAAAGGTCCCGCTCCATCTTCGAGAACCTGATCATCCGCCAGCGCGCCAACTTCACCCCAGTCTCGTACAGCGACAACGCCCTGAGGCTTTACGCCGGGGAAAAGGGCATACAATTGACCGGCGACGCGCTCCGCACGGAAGTCACCATGAACAGGAACGACGACTACCGCCGCTGGTACCAGAACAAGAAATTCGCCTTCTTCTCCAAGGTCAACGCCGCCTACAACTCCCTCCTGGGCAGGAACGGGAACCTGATCTACTACAACTGGCGCACCGGCGGCATGCCCTATGAGAACCTCTACTATTACGACCTGTCGACCTGGACGGAGATCAAGAGGAGGCGCTGCCTGCCCGTGGAAGGCTTCCCGCTGCCCGAAATCACCGCCTCCGACCTCACCAAGGCCGTCTCCACCTGGACGAACGATGAAGACGCCCTTCTTGGCGACGTCTTCAACTATCCCATGACCCCGGTCTGCCCGATCTTCGGAACGCTGGCGGCCACCTCACGGGAATACCACGCGCTCTTCAACCGGGGCGACGATCCGGAGAGGGCGGTCAAGATCACGCCTAACGTCCAGTCCAAGACGCTCTGCCTGGACAACAAGAAAGTTCCCTCCATGGCGGGCCAGACCATGTACCGCTCCAGGGAATACTCCATGTACGACCCCTTGCTGGCCTTTATTTTCGACAATCCGAAATATCTCGCCTTCGAGCAGTCCCACCAGGCCTGCTTCCCCTTCGCCGGCGTGACCAGGCGCTTCTTCATGAACTACCTGGCGCTGCCCCTGGTGCCCTTCGGGGAAGTCAAGCAGAAAGAGGGCAACCCGCTCAACGTTTACCTGGGCGTCTACGAGAATTCCCCCTACGTCGCCGTGGTGAACAAGACCATGAAGCCCGTGACCGCCAGAGTTAGCCTGCCCCTGGCCGGCGTGAAACAGCTCAGGCCGCTGGTGACCAAGGAAAAACGCCAGGATTATTTCGTCCTGCAGGACACCATCGAGGTCGACCTGACGCTGGCTCCCATGGAATTGAGGAGTTTCAAGGCGGAATAAGATGTCGGAGGTCTGGCGCGATAAGAACGACGTTAAAGTCTGGTCGCCTTCCTGTCTGGCGACGGTTGTGCTTTTCCTGGTCGCTCTCTGCGTTTTCGCCTATTGCCTGAGCGCTTTCCTGACGGAAAAGAGCGGCAAGCTTTTCGCCGCGGTCTATCCTCTCATGGAGCCCATGGTGGAGGAGGAGGCCGGGCCCGAGGAAAGGGCGGCCTTTTCCAACGCCTATTTCAGGATCGCCGGCAAGATCGACGAGGACCCCATGATCATCACCAACAAGAGCCTGCTAATGCTGAGGGACATCGTTATGGACCAGCGGATCTCCCGGGAGGAGATCGCCAGGCTCGGCGAGCTTTCCCAAAAACTGACCCAAGAAAAATGAAGACCGCGCGGCTATTCTTCGCTTTGCTTCTGATTTTAAGCGTCTCCTCCCTGCGCGGGGAGGAGTATTTCACCGTGCGGCTTCCGGACAACTGGCAAAAAGTCCCCAAGGACATCCTGGAAGTTTACAACAAGGCGGAGAATTCCCTGAAAGGGCAGAACGGAAAAGGCTTTTGCGCCGCTTACGAAAGGAAGGCGCTCCTGGACTTCAGCCTGCCTTACATCCTGGTCGAGCAGGAGCGTCACGCCCCCTACAGCGTTCCGGAACTGCAGGCCATGGCCGAGGAGATGCCCTCCATAATAAGAAGGGCCTACCTGCCGCTGCACCGGGCCGGCAGCTACGGGGAAGTCAAGGTCATGCCGGGGATCTACGACCGGGAGCGCAACATGGTCTTCACCTATTACGAGATGGTGAGGGCGAAGCCAAGGGAGGAGATGTTCGCCTTCGTGGCCTGCTTCCCGAGCAAAATAGGCCTCATAAGGCTGCAGGGCTTCGGCAAGAAATCGGACTACGCCGCCAGCATGGAGGAAATGGAGAAGATACTCCAGAGTTTTTCCTTCAGCACCAACTACGCCTACACCCCCTCCGCGAAAAAAAGCCGGAAACACCAGATACTGCCCGTGGTCTGCATAGGCGCTTTCCTCGCCCTGTGCGCCCTGAAATTCCTGGGCAGGAGTTCCGGGACCGCGAGGGAACCATTCTCCCGCAAGGAGCAAGCATGAAAGCATACCTTCTGTTAGCGCCGCTCGTTTTTCTTTTTCTGGGCGGCTGTCAGAATAACGAAAAGACCGCCGAGGCCTGGAGAGACCTTCCGACCGCCTGCGAGCTGAAAGGCGCCCTTGGCGAGAACGTCCTGGAACTTCCCGGCACCAACCGCGTCCTGCTCATGGGCAAAAAAGTGGCCCTGCCTAGGTACGCGGCTTTCTACAGCCAGCCGGGCGGGGACGCCAAATCGATCATACCGATCATCCTGGCCATAGGCGAAAGGCAGTACTTCACCGGGGAAATATACGCCGACACCAACAGCGTCGGCTCTTTCAAAAGCCCCGCGAGTTTCGAGGGCACTTTCATCTCCAAGCACGGCTACTACAGCCGCACTTCTTTCCGGCCGCTGAAAGTTCCGGGCGAATCCGTCCACCTGACTTTCTGGGCGAACCAGAGCGCCATCCGGGAGGCCAATCTGAGGCGCTGGAACGACATTCTGTCCTATCACGACGACGCCTACCGGGAAAGGATGGCCAAGGCCTTCCGGACCACCAACACCCAGACGGACGAAGTCTGGGACGACAACGTCGACCTGACCGTCAGGATGCGCTACGCCAAGGACGGCTACACCTACATGTTCTACAACTCCGGCAACACGTCGCCCAATATGTCCGATGTCAAGCCGGTGGACGTCTTCAGGCCCCTGACCGCGGAGATCGAGACCAGGGAGAACCCCACCAACAAAGCCCTGAGCGACGTGATGCTCTACTTCCGCTACGACGGCGGAGAAAGGTATTACATGTACAAGAGGGATTACGGCCTGGAAGCCTGCTACTGGAGGCAGGCGGAGCACGTGACGCTGCAGGACGACCCCGCAAAAGTGACGGCCGACCTGACCGTCTCCAAGGACGGCGAGGTCCTGGACAAGCAGTCACTGTCCCTGGGCGATTTCGTCAGGGGCTACTTCCCGTACGCCACCTTCACCAACTGGGTGACCGGCGTGTCCGTGAAGGCGCCGCCCGCTGGCAGCGTCCTGAAGATCACCGTGGACGGCGGCCCGCTCTACGGGCCGATCGAGGCGGAGAAAGAATTCTGAAACGGGAGGCGGAGGTTTCTCCGCCTTTCCTATTTTCGCGCCGTGACGGCTATCCAGGAAGGCTTTTCCCGGCGGGAGATCTCTATTCCTTTGAAACCCGCTCCTCGCAGGTGCTCTTCTATTTCCTCGACCCGGTAAACTTTTAGCCCTTTTATTATTCTTTCGTATTTCTCTCCCGAGGGAGCTTTTCCCTCAAGTTCGTTGACGATCAGAAATACGCCTTCTTCTTTCATGCAATTTCTGACGTTTTCAAAACAGGTTTGCAGGTCTTCCCAAAAATAGATCGTTTCAAAAGCCGTTACCAGATCGTAACAATTTTCTTTCTCCGAAAGTTTTCCGACATCTCCGAGCTCGATTTTAACTCTCTTTTGTTCCATAAACTTGCGGTTGTGTTTTCCCGCCTTTTCCACGCAAAGAGGGGAGATATCTATTCCTTTTAATTCGGAAGTCTGGTATCTTTTCGCGAGCTTCTCGATGTTCCTTCCGCCCCCGCAGCCCAGATCGAGAATTTTTTTAAATTCTATCCCGGGCAATTTTTTTACGCCCCAGTTAAACAGCGGAGCGTGGCCGAAGTTCATCATGACGATCATTATTTTGCCCAGACGCCCCTCCGGCATCCTGGTTTCGTTCATCAGTTTTTTTATGAATTCCATATATGGTTAGTTGCGGCTAACTATTAGGGTTAAATTTAAGAGAAAACAAAAATACGATCAAATCATCAGAAGCCGGACTCCACGCGCAGCAACACAGTGCGGGACTGGATGCAGTCGAGCTTGTTCAGGGCCTGGACCGCGTCGCGCATGTTCTTTTCCGTGGTCTCCCTGGTCATGAAGGTCACGATGGAATAGGGCTGGGCTTTCGCGAACTCGTGCAGGATGACCGAGCTGATGCCGATGTTCCTGTCCGTCAGTTCCTGTGAAAGCGCGGAGATCACGCCGGGCTTGTCGTCGGTTTTCCAGCGCAGGTAGTAGCGCATCTCCATGTCGCCGGTGGGGACTTTCACGCACTGTTCCTTTTCCAGGGCGAAGACCGGCAGACGGCCCACGCAGCCGCAATAGATGTTCCTGGCTATGTCGATGACGTCGGCGGTCACGGCGCTGGAGGTGGCGTTCATGCCGGCCCCCTCGCCGTAATATACGGTGCGCCCGATGGGGGCGCCGTTGATCTCGACGGCGTTGTAAGCGTCCGCCACGCCGGCCAGCAGGCTCTTTTTGGAAATGAGGGTGGGGGCCACCATGCATTCAAGCATGTTGCCGCGCCTTTTGGCCTGGGCGATGAGTTTTATGACGTAGCCCAGCTCCTCGGCGCAGCGGATGTCGGTCTGGTCGAGGTCCACGATGCCCTCGGTGTAGATGTCCTCAGGCTTGATCCACTGGCCGAAACAGTTGGCCATCAGCAGCACCAGCTTGTGGAGAGAGTCTTTGCCCATCAAATCGAAAGTCGGGTCGGCTTCCGCGTAGCCGTTCATCTGGGCGGCTTTCACCGCGTCATCGAAGAGCATGTTGTATTTGCCCATGCCGGTGAGGATGTAGTTGCAGGTGCCGTTGACGATGCCCCTGAAACTGCTGATGGTGTCGACGGTCAGGCCTTCCCTTATCGCTTTTATGACGGGGATGCCGCCGCAGACAGCCGCCTCGTAATAGAGGTCGACGCCGTTTTCCTTAGCCAGCCCGGCCATTTCCGGGCCGTATTCGGCCAGCAGGGCCTTGTTGGCGGT
>DBWD01000102.1:680-990 GCA_002308555.1 bacterium UBP3_UBA1247 | reverse complement strand
CGCAGCCGCCGACCAGCTCGATCACGATGTCGATCTCGGGGTCGTCCAGGATCTCGTCGGCGTTGGTGGTGAAGAGATCCAGGGGGATCTTGTAGGGACGTTCCTTGAAGGGATACAGGTCGGCGATCTTCTTGAGCTTTATCTCGCAGGGCAGATTCCTTTCCGCCCGGGAAATGTTCAGAAGATTGTTGGCGACGCCCGTTCCCACGACGCCGCAGCCGATCAAGCCTACGTTTATGGTTTTCTTGGTCATGTTCCGTTCAGTTGATGAATAAAAGTTCCCTGTATTTGGGCAGCGGCCAGAGGTCGT
>DBWD01000102.1:411-590 GCA_002308555.1 bacterium UBP3_UBA1247 | reverse complement strand
TTGGCCTTTTTCCTGGCCTCGATGAGGGCGTCCACTTTGGCCCTTATTTCGGCGATGAGCGCGGAAGTTTCTTTCGCCAGCTCGATCTCCGGAGCGGATTGCTTGAGATATTCCTTCGGGAAGATCTCCTTGGAGAGCCGCACGCTCTCCAGGAGGCGCGTCTTGTATTCCAGCGCGGC
>DBWD01000102.1:191-346 GCA_002308555.1 bacterium UBP3_UBA1247 | reverse complement strand
TCCCACTTGACCTCGTTGCGGGCGGCGAGCTCCTTTTCCGTGTAGACGGCGGTCCGCCGGAAAAGCTCCACCGCGCCGCTCTCGGTGAAGGCCTTGAACATCTTCGGGACGCTGGTCTCCACGTCCAGCCCGCGCTTCTTGGCTTCCTTCTTCCA
>DBWD01000102.1:0-182 GCA_002308555.1 bacterium UBP3_UBA1247 | reverse complement strand
TAGCCGTTGCCGTCGAAGCAGATGGTCGCCAGGGCTTCCTTGATCATCGGCTTCAGAAGGTCGATGATGGCGCAGTTCAGTTTCTTGCCGGAATCAAGCTCCTTTTCCAGGTCGAGGAAGAAGGAGTTGAGCTGGTCGGCCACCGCGGCGTTCAGGGTCGTGAGGGCGCCGGCGCAGTTGGC
>DBWD01000046.1:1944-4094 GCA_002308555.1 bacterium UBP3_UBA1247 | reverse complement strand
ATAAGGCAAAACTCCCGCGGAACGCTTCCCGGCCGCCCTTCCGAAATTAGCCCGCGGGCGGGATGACAAGAATCACCGAAAATTGCTATAATGACTATTAATACTTTTTTAACCTGAAAAATCGTTTTTTCGCGAGGTCGTATGAGAAAAGAAAAGCACGCTTCGATTTCCGCCGCGCTGAGCCTGGGCCTCTCGCTCATGGCTTTCTGCGCCGTTTTAGGCTACGCCGCACAGCAGGCGCCCCAGACCTATGTTTCCGTGGGCACCGTCTCCAAAACGCAAAACGTGGTCCAGCACCGCTACACCGGCCGCGTGGTCAGCCCGGCCAAGGTCGACCTGGTCGCCAGGATCAGCGGCGAAATTATGGAAGTCGGCTTCGAGGAAGGCACTTTCGTCACGGAAGGCCAGGCCATGTACAAAATCGACGACGTCCCCTACAAGGCGGAAGTGATGGCCGCGGAAGGCAAGCTGGCGGAAGCCAAAGCCAAGGCGGAATACGCCGAGCAGACCTTCAGGAGAATGGAGGACCTCTACAGCAAGCAGGTGACGAGCAAGGACAACTACGACAACGCGAAAAGCCAGCTCTCGATGGCCAACGCCGCGGTGCAGTCCGCGGAAGCGAACCTTATCAAGGCGAAGGAAAACCTGAGCTACACGGTCATCTCCTCCCCCATCAATGGCAAGGTCGGCACCACCGCCATCACGAAAGGCAACTACATCACTCCCAGTTCCGGCATCCTGGCCTCCGTCATCCAGCAGGATCCCCTGAGGGTGCGCTTCGCCATCAGCAACAAAGATTTCCTGAAAGACTACGGCAGCGAAAAAGATCTGAAGGAAAAGGCGGAAGTGAGCGTCAAACTGGGCGACGGCTCGCTTTATCCCGAGACCGGCAAGGTGACCATTACGGAAAACCAGTCCAACGAGGCGACGGACACGATGATCCTCTACGCCGTTTTCGCCAACCCCGACTATAAGCTCAGCCCCGGCGCCACGGTCTCCGTCCTTTTGAGGAAGACCGAGACCGAGATCTATCCCTGCGTCCTGCCCAGCGCCGTCATGCACGACGGCACCGCCTCCTACGTTTACGTCCTGGACGAGAACAACGTTCCCAGCCGCCGCAACGTCAAGGAAGGCGTCCAGGTCGGCGACAAGCAGATCATTTTAGAAGGCCTCAAAGAGGGCGAGCGAGTCGTGACCGACGGCATGCTGAAAGTCGTCCCCGGAACCGCGGTCGTGCCTGTCGAGGAGTAAGACATGTTTTCCCAGATCTTCATTGAAAGGCCGCGCCTGGCCATGGTCATCAGCCTTGTGCTGCTTTTCGCCGGCGCCATTTCCATACCGAACATTCCGGTGGCGGAATATCCCGAGATCGCCCCGCCCCAGATCTACGTGGGCTGCAACTACGCCGGCGCTTCCGCCCAGGCGGTCCAGGAGACCGTCGCGGTGCCCCTGGAAGCCGAGATCAACGGCGTGGAGCACCTTCTCTACTTCACCTCCAGCTGCGACGACAACGGTTCCTACAGCTGCTCAATCGTCTTCCAGTCCGGCATCGACTACGACATGGCGATGGTCAACGTCCAGAACGCCGTGAAAAGGGCAGAGGCGAAACTTCCCGACGAAGTAAAAAAGGTCGGCGTCAACATCCACAAGCGTTCCGGCGACTTCCTTACCATCTACTGCTTCCTAAGCGACAACGACTATTCGCTCCTGGACTTGAACAACTTCGTCAACACCACGATCAAGGACGGCATCTCCCGTTTGGAAGGCGTCTCCTCCGTGGCGGTCTTCGGCGAGCGCGTCTACTCCATGCGCATCTGGCTCGATCCTTTCCGCATGGCCGGCTTGGGCATCACCACCGCCAACATCATAGCCGCCATCCAGAGCCAGAACCTGCAGGCCGCCGCCGGCACCATCGGCGCGGAATCCAGCAACGAGTACGTCGAATACAAGATCGACATGAAGGGCCGTCTCCTGACCACGGAGGAATTCGGCAACATCGTCCTGAGAACGGACGCCGACGGCTCGATGGTGAAGATCTCGGACGTGGCCAGGGTGGAGCTGGGCTCCCGCTCCTATTCCGGCATGGGCCTCTTGGACGGCAAGGCCGGCGTGGGCATGGCGGCCTTCCGAACCAGCGACGCCAACGCCCT
>DBWD01000046.1:0-1918 GCA_002308555.1 bacterium UBP3_UBA1247 | reverse complement strand
ACAAGCCCCGCTTCCCGGAGGGCGTCTATTACGAAGTGGCCTACGATCCGACCAAGTTCATCAAGACCACGATCCACGAGATCGTGGAAACGCTCATCATCGCGCTCATTCTGGTCATCGTCATCACCTACCTCTTCCTGCAGGACTGGAGAGCGACCATCGTTCCCGCGGTCGCCATCCCGGTCTCTCTGCTGGCGACTTTCCCCATCATCTACATACTGGGATACTCCATCAACGTTCTGACAATGTTCGGCCTGATCCTCGTGATCGGATCGCTGGTGGACGACGCCATCGTCGTCGTGGAGAACTGCCAGTCGCTGATGGAAAGGGAGGGCTTGAACGCCCGGGACGCGGCCTCGAAATCCATGCAGCAGATCTCGGGCGCCATTATCGCGACGACTCTTGTGACGGTCGCCTGCTACGTGCCCCTGGCCTTCTACGGCGGCATGGTGGGCAACATCTACCGCCAGTTCTCCGTCACCATGTGCGTGTCCCTGTGCTTCTCCACCCTGGTGGCCCTGACGCTCTCACCGGCGCTCTGCTCCCTGATCCTCAGGCCGCCCAGAAAGAAAGCGCTTTGGATCTTCGCGCCCTTCAACCTGATATTGAACTGCTCCCGCAGCATCTACCTCTTCGTCGTGAAGCTTCTGGTCCGCAGGGGCCTCATCACCATCATCCTTTTCGCGGTCTGCTGCTGGCTGGCCTTTAAGGTCCACGGCATGATCCCCTCCGCCTTCCTGCCGACGGAGGACAAGGGCGTCATCCTCTGCAACCTCGAGCTTTCCCCGGGCGCCACTTTGGCCCGCACCGAAAGGGCCCTGACGGAATTCAGGGACAAGGTGAAAGACATCGTCGGCATCAAATCCTGCTTCTCCGTTTCCGGACAGAACATCATCAACGGCAACGGCGAGAACTACGGCATGCTCATCGTCCAGCTGAAAGACTGGCACGAGCGCGAGAGCGCGGAACTCAGCCACACCGCCATTCTGGATAAGATCCAGAAAGCCGCCGCCACCATCCCCAGCGCCTCCGTAAACTGCTTCATTCCCCCGGCCATCATGGGCCTGGGCGCCACGGGCGGCGTCTCCTACAAGATCTGCTCGGACTCCGACTCCGACCCGGTCAAGCTCTCCGCCGTCGCCCAGCAGATGTCCTACCAGCTGACCATGGCTCCCGAGACTCTTTACGTGATGTCCTCTTTCAACGCCAACACGCCTCAGATCTACTTCGACCTCGACAGGGAGAAAGCCCAGAGCCTGAACGTCTCCGTCGCCAACGTTTTCGCGACGCTGCAAAGCAAGCTGGCTTCCTTCTACATCAACGACTTCACGATGAACGGCGAGAACTATTACGTCAAGATCCAGGCGGAAGCTTCCGAGCGCGCTTCCATAGAGAACATCGACGAGCTGATGATCCCCAGCAACTCCGGCGGCGAGGTCCCGCTTTCCTCCCTGGGCACGATGCGCTACACGGTGGGCCCGAAGGTCATCCAGCGCATGAACAAACTGATGTGCGCCGGCATGAACGGCATGGCCGCCCCCGGCGTCACCTCGGGCGAACTGATGAAGCTCATCGAGAACACCCCGCTGCCCAAGGGCTACCACATCGAGTGGGTGGATCTTTCCTACCAGGAGAAGAACAACGAGAACCAGCTGGGCCTCCTTATCGGCCTGGCCTGCCTCTTCGCCTACCTCTTCCTGGTTGGTCAGTATGAGAGCTGGTCCATTCCCGTGCCTGTCATGCTCTCCGTGGTCATAGCGCTTTTGGGCGGCCTTATCGGCCTTAAGGTCACGCATTCCGAACTGGGCATCTACGCGCAGTTAGGTCTGGTCATGCTTATCGGTCTGGCCGGCAAGAACGCCATTCTGATGGTGGAATTCTCTAAGCAGGAGCACGAGATCGGCGTGCCCATCACGGA
>DBWD01000150.1 GCA_002308555.1 bacterium UBP3_UBA1247 | reverse complement strand
AGCGCGTCGCCGATGGCGGTCGCGCTCTGGTCGGCCATGCCGATCTCGCACTGGTCCAGGAGCTGCAGGAGCGTTCCGTAGTCCAGGGTCAGCGGGCACTGGGTGTAGGCCTCGGCGCCGTAGACCACCAGGCCGATGCGGTCGCTCTGGCGGCGCTTGATGAAGTCCGCCGTCACTTCCTTGACCACGTCCAGGCGGTTGCGGTTCTTGGCCAGGTCTTCCGCGATCATCGATCCGGAGGTGTCGATGGTCAGCATGATGTCGATGCCTTCCGTGGTGACTTTCGTGTCTTCCTTGCCTTTCTGGGGGCGGGCCAGGGCGATGGCCAGAAGGGCCACCGCGGCCACTCTCAAAAGGACGAGCAGGGGACGGAGCCTGACGGCCAGGGTGGGCTTGATCTTCTTAAGGAGACTGATGTCGGAATATTTCAAGCCGGCTTTGCCCTTCTTGGAAAGGGCTTCCCAGACTATCACGGGTATCAGCAAAAGCAGAAGAAGCCAGTAGGGGTCGTGAAGGATCATAATTTACCTCCTTCTTTTTCCGCGTTATTTTCAGGCTGCTCTTTCGTCTGCTCGACGAAATTCCTGACGTTCTCAGCCGCGGTCCCGGCGAGCTCCCGGGAGGTCTCGCCCTTGGCGAACTTGATCATGTCGCATTCGCTGAGGAAGGAGCGGAGCATCTCCCTTTGCTCGTAGCTGAATTCCGGGCTCTGCCTGAGGACGGCCAGGAATTCCTCGGTGGTCTGCTCCGGCGCCCTAAGGCTGAAGCGGTCTTCTATGTAGTATCTCAGGATGTCGGAGAGGCGGCTGAAGTATTCCTTGTAGAGGCCCTTTTCCAGAAGATCGCCGGAAGCGAGCGCTTCGAGGGCGGCGAAGGCTTTCACGTGGGCCGGCACCGGCGGGGGAGCGGCTTTTTCCCTGTTCTTTCTCAGGCAGATCAGCAGCACCAGGGCCGCCGCGGCCAGGGAGCAGAGGACGATGATGATCTTCGTCCGGTTGCTTTCCTTCAGCATGAGCTCCACCACGCCTTTCACGTCGCGGATGTCGGTCATCTCGCCTTCCTTGGCGATGGAGACCACCTCCACGCACAGGGCGGAGGAGTAGAGCGTGTTGGTGTGGCCGTTCAGCAGGAAGCTGACCCTGGCGGGCGGGATCTCGTAGACGCCCGTCAGGTAGGTCTCCAGCTCGTAGGTCTGGGTCCGGAGGACCCGGCCGCCGGGAAGCTTTTCTTCCGGCAGGTTGTCCCAGTCGTGGATGAGCAGGCTTCCCAAGGGCGCCAGGTTCTCCGCGAAGTCGGGCATGACCACGGCGATGTTCGTCTGGGCGTTGACCGAGATGGTGTACTTGACCAGGTCGCCGACCCGCACCTGGGGCCGGTCGACGCGCACGTTCACGCTCACCGGCTCGGAGGTCGGCGCGGCTTGTTCCGCCGCTTNNCCGCGGCAGCCGGCCAGCGCCATGACGGCCGTTAATATTAGCAGGCTGTATCGAAGCATTTTATTTTTCCTCTTGCGTGTTTTCTTCCTTCGGCGCCTTTTCCTTTTCCTTCGCTTCTTCCTTCTTTTCCTCTTTTATTTCCAGGCTGGGATCAAGGGCGGTGTACCTTTTCCTGGCGGCGGCGGCCTCTTTCTGGCGGCCCAGTTTCGTCAGGGCGTCCACGACCTTGCGGGGGACGTCCTTGTCGCCGGCGAAGGCGCCGTCCAGGGCTTCCGCCCGGTAGTAGTAGGCGACGGCGTTGGCGAAATCGAGCTTGTCGTAATAGATGTTGCCGATGGTAACGCAGACTCCGGGCCTTTCCTTGGCCGGGATCCTGTAGTCGTTCAGGTAGGCGGCGAATTCCTTGGCGGCCTGCAGGTCGAGGCCCTTGGTCCTCAGGTTCACCGCCAGCGCCCGCTGCTGCTCCGCGGTCCAGTTTTCGTTGCTTTTCGGGGCGAACAGTTTGACGCTCACGGCCACGAGCAGCAGGAAGCTTAGGATCTGGATTATGGAAATGAATTTTGTCATAGGTCTAGAAGATGGTTTTTTCCCTGCGTTTGAAGAAGCGGACGATCTCGTCGCCGTAGTTGGCGTCCGTGGCGACGTGCATGGAGTCCACGCCGGAGGAAGTGAAGTTCCTGTCGCGCTCGCCGTTCCGCATGTCGCTAAGTTTTTCCAAGGTCCGGCGGACTTTGGCGTCGTAGGTGTCCACGGTTATGGCTTCCCCGGTCTCGGCGTCCTCGAGGGTCACCAGGCCGATGGGGGGCAGGCTTTTCTCCCTGGGGTCGGACACGGCCACCGGAATGAGGTCGTGGCGCTTGCTGGCCAGCCTGATGGGCTTCTCGAAGCCTTCGCACAGGAAGTCCGAGATCAGGAAGACCACGGCTTTCCGGCGGCAGACTTTGTTCAGGAAATCCAGGGCGGCCCCCACGTCCGTCCGGGACCTTTCGCTTTTCTTGAAGCCCAGGACTTCCCTGATGACGCGCAGCACGTGGGAGTGGCCTTTTTTCGGGGGTATGAAGAGCTCGATCTTGTCCGTGAAGATGATCAGGCCCACCCGGTCGTTGCTCCTGATGGCGGTGTAGGCCAGCAGCCCCGCGATTTCCGCGGCGATCTCGTTCTTGCTCTTGGCCTGCGTGCCGAAGGTGCCGGAGGAGCTGGCGTCCACCATCAGCATGACGGTGAGCTCGCGTTCCTCCACGAAGCGCTTGACGTAGGGTTCGCCGGTCCTCGCGGTGACGTTCCAGTCGATGGTCCGGATGTCGTCGCCGGGCTGATAGAGCCGGACTTCGTCGAACTCCATGCCGCGCCCCTTGAAGGCGCTCTTGTATTCGCCCGCCATCACCTCCGTGACCTGATGGCTGGTCCGGATCTGGATCTGGCGGACTTTCTGAAGCAGTTCTTTGGATAACATGCTTATCTCTCCAAAAAATTAAAACTGTCGCGGCTTTCTGTCAGGGCACCTGGATCTCGTCGAAGATCTTCTGGACCAGGTCGTCGGAGGTCAGGCCTTCCGCCTCGGCCTCGTAGCTGACGATGACCCTGTGGCGCAGCACGTCGGGGCCCACGGACTTCACGTCCTGGGGCGTCACGAAGCCGCGGCCCTGCAGGAAGGCGTGGGCCTTGGAGGCGATGGTCAGGGCGATGGTGGCGCGGGGGGAGGCGCCGTACTGGATGTGTTCCTTGAAGGGCAGCTTGTAGGTGTCCGGCTCCCTGGTGGCGAAGATGATGTCCAGGATGTAGTCGCTGACTTTCTCGTCGATGTAGATGCTGTCAACGATCTTCCTGGCTTCCATGATCTCGGCGGGGGTGATGATGGGGGACACTTCCGTTTTCACGCTGGTGGAAGCCATGCGCTTCTGGATCTCCTTTTCCTCCTTCTTGTTGGGGTAGGTGATCTTCAGCTTAAGCATGAAGCGGTCCACCTGCGCCTCGGGCAGGGGATAGGTNNTCGATCGGGTTCTGCGTCGCCATCACGAGGAAGGGCTCCGGCAGGGCGAAGGTCTGGTCGCCGATGGTGACCTGGTGCTCCTGCATGGCCTCGAGCAAGGCGCTCTGAACTTTGGCCGGCGCGCGGTTGATCTCGTCGGCCAGGATGAGGTTCGCGAAGATGGGGCCTTTCTTGGTGGTGAAAGTCCCGTCCTTGGGGTTGTAGATCATGGTGCCGATAAGGTCGGCGGGCAGAAGGTCCGGCGTGAACTGGATCCTCTTGAAATTCGCCTGGACCGCCTTGGCCAGCGTGGTGACGCACAGGGTCTTGGCCAGGCCCGGCACGCCTTCCAGCAGGATGTGGCCGTTGGAAAGAAGGCCTATGAGAAGGCGGTCGATCATGTAGCTCTGGCCCACGATGATGTTAGAGATCTCGGAGCGCAGCACGGAAAATTTCTGGCAGGCGCCCTGCACCTGTTCCTGGATTTGTTTGACGTCAGTCATGTTTTCTCCTATTTGATGTACAGTTCATCCTCTTCGCTGACGCGGCAAGGACGGTTGCGTGTTAAAATTTCTTTTATAAAGTCGAAAAAGCGTTTCTCTTCCTGGCCGGAGGTCTGGCAGTCGGCGTAGCGGACGTTGAAGGAAAGGGCGCAGAGCTCCCGGGCCGTGCGGATCATCCTCTGGTCCAGGCCCCGCTCCATGATCTCCTTCTCGCCCAGCCCCTCCAGGTCGGCGATGGAATACTTGCGCCGGAGGTAGAGTCTCAGGATGTTCTCGCACTTCTCGAAGTAGGCGCCGGAATCACCCTTCAGCCTCAGCTCCTTGCATTCCTCCAGTTCCCTCAGGCACTCGTCCTCCAGGCTTTCCTCGGGGGCGGCCTCTTTTTTCGGCACGAGCTTTCTGCCGAGAAAAAAGAGCGCGCCTAAAAGCAGCACGGCCGCGGCCGCCGCGGGCAGGATCCAGAGGAATGAAGACTTCCTGACGTTCAGGGTCACCCCCGGGACGGTGGAGGAGGAGAATTCCTGATCCTCGGGCCCCCTGGTCATGACTTCGATGAGGCCGGTCTCCACGACGCTGCCCGGGGCGTTGGTCACCAGCAGATCGAAGACGTAGGTGGCGCTGTGCTCGATCTTCCCCATGCCAGGGCGGGACTCGTTGAAACTAACCACGTCCTGGACTTCCGCGCCCTTAAGCTCTTTCAGGCGGGGAGTGCGCACGGAGAAGACCTCGAAATTCGACCAGCGGGCTATGAGCTTGAGCTGGACGCGGCTCCTTTGGCTGACGTTGGTGGCTTCCGGCTGGATCTCCCAGCGGATGTCCGCCGCGGCGGTCAGCGCGACGAAAAGGAGCATGGAAATGTAAAGGAAGTTACGCATGCCTCCTTTAAAGCAAAATCCATGCCAAAATTAAATCTCTAAAACACAAGCACTTAATTTTTGATGCGAGCCGGAAATTGTCAAAATGACAAAAAGCGGCGCCCCGTCCGGCATGTTTCTTCCCTTAAGTTTTCAGCGCCGCGCACCTGGCTTTCCGGGGAGCCGTTCCGCCGCTCTTTTCCTCTCGGAAAGGCGTTTCGCCGCCTTTCTTTCCGTGCCTTTATGTATATAATTTATAGGAATTATTTGTTTTTTTGGAATATTTTTTTATAGGCCGCGTTTTTGTATCATTATTAGCAGATAAATATAACGTTTTTGATTGCTTTAAACTAACCAAAACCAACGAGGTTCATATGAAACGAATGCTTATCGTCCTGCTGCTTCTGGCGGTGGTTCCGGTTTGGGCCACCGTGCTCTACGAGGAAACCTTCGAGAGCTATGAGACCGGCACTCAGATGGTCGACCAGGAAGGCTGGGAC
>DBWD01000031.1:10767-13370 GCA_002308555.1 bacterium UBP3_UBA1247 | reverse complement strand
TTCATTGACTGCCGGCAAGGCCTTTTCGCGGCGTTGCTCAATATACTTCGATGTACTGTAACAGTTGCTTGATGGCGCCATCTTTAAATGGCAGCCATTTGTTGCTTTTCTTTTCTAAACGCGCTATCGATTGAATTTCAGGAACGGAATGTGACGAGGGTGCCGGGAGGGACGTCTTCGGTGACCCAGCTGTTGCCGCCTATGGTGGCGCCTTTGCCTATGGTCACGTCGCCCAAGATGGTGGCGTTGGCGTAGATGATGACGTCGTCCTCGATGGTGGGATGACGTTTGGAGTTCCTGGCTTCCCTGGCGTTGGGTGGGAAGGATTTGGCGCCCAAGGTGACGCCCTGGTAGAGTTTGACGTTCCTGCCTATTACGGTGGTTTCGCCGATGACGACGCCGGTAGCGTGGTCAATGAAGAAGCGTTCGCCTATTTTGGCGCCGGGGTGGATGTCGACGCCGGTCCTTCTGTGGCCGTACTCCGTCATGATCCTGGGGATAAGGGGAACGCCGAGGGCGTGTAATTCATGGGCCAGGCGCTGAATGGCGATGGCCAAAAAGCCCGGATAGCAGAGGATCACTTCCTCCTTGGCGAAGCAGGCGGGGTCGCCGTCGTAGGCGGCCTCAATGTCGGTCTTGATAAGCTGGCGGACTTTGGGCAGGGTGCGGAGAAATTCCTCCGCCAGCGAGATGGCTTTCTTCTCGCAGCGCTCCTTGTCGCATTCGGGACGCTCGTCGCCGCGGCAAATGTAGCGGATGCCCCTGAGGATCTGCTCGGAGAGTTTGGCCTTGACTTCCTCCACGCGGTAAACGGTGACGGCGGCGAAGTTCGCCTCCGTCAGACGCTCGTTGCCGAAGAAGCCGGGAAGAACGAGGGCCAAGAGGTCCTCGGTCAGGCTGGCGATCTCCTCGGCGTTCGGGAGGTTCAGTCCGTCGATATGATTGATGTTGCCGTCCTCCTTGTAACTGGCGACCAGTTTCTCGGAGGCGGCGCTTATGAATTTGCTGTCAGGCATTACGTTTTAGTTCTCGAAAGCCGCTATCGTGTCGATAGCTTCCTGCGGGGTCTTGACCTGGGCCAGTTTCTCTCTCACTTCGCTCTTGCCTAAGAGGCGGGAGATCCTAGCCATGGCGTGGAGATACTGGTTGTTGTCGCCGGAATCGGGGGCGATGATCAGGATCACCAGATTGACCGGAAGGCCGTCAAGCGCGCCGTATTCGATGGGGCGGGCGGGACGGGCCAGAAGGACGGAGATCTCGTCGACCTGGCTGGACTTGGCGTGCGGGAAACCGATGCCGCGTCCGATGCCGGTGTTGCCGAGAGCTTCGCGCTCGGTCACTTCCCTGGCCAGGGCCTCGGGATCGGCGATGTTGTTCACTTCCGAGAAGGTCTTGATGATCTTGGCCAGAAGAGCGTCTTTTTCCTTCTCTTTCACGTCGAGAAGAATGTTTTTGGGAGTTAAGAGACTGGAGAGTTTCAGTTCGTTCATGTTACCTTACCACTAGTACCGCGCAAGCGGCGTGTTCGATTAATTGCTGAGCCAATCCGCTTTGTCCAACGTCCTTGACGGAACTGACGGGCTGGCCGATTATAATGATGTCGGCGCCGTACCCCTGGGCGAGCCTGGGAAGAACTTCCTCAGGATATCCCGACTCCTGGAGTATGACGATCTGCGCTCCGGCGTTTTTGGCTATTTCTTCCGTGTTGTATAAATAGCACCAGCCGTTCTCTTCCAGCTCCACTTCCGCTTCGGCAACGCTCTTGCTGCCTCCCCGGGCCAGCTGGATGACCGTCTGGCGGTTTACAACGTTTACCGCAATGATCGTCACCTGCGGGCCGGAGAAACCCAAAGCCGCCTTGAGGGCCGACTCGGATTCCTTGCTGGAGTCTACGTATAGGAGGATCGTTTTCGGTTTCACGGTTTTCCTTTAGTTATTTTTGCACTTTCATCTTGACTTTCTTGCGCTGGAAGAAGCTCTGGCGCTCCCCCTCTTCAAGAGATTCCGAGATGAATTTGATGGTGTCCCCCGCGTTGGGGATCGTTATGTTTTCCAAGGCGTTCACGCGGCGCTGGGTCTTCTGGACTTCCTTGGCCAGGCGGGAAAGGGTCAGGGCCGCCTGGGCGTATTCCAGAAGCAGCGGCACCACCGCGGAAAAACTTTCCACGGCGGAGTCGAAGCTTTCCGTCGTGCCCAGAAGGCCTATCTCCACTTTGCCCGGCGCGCTTTCCAAGGAAAGCTCGGGCAGCATGACGCCCATGACCGTATGCTCCCGCATGTTGATCTTCAGGGGTTCCCGGAAAGCGAAATTGGCTCTTTCGATCTCTTCGGAACCCATTTCCACATAGGCGTCGTAAAGATCGCCGTAGGCTTTCTGCAAGGCGGTGTTGAGACGGCGCTGCAGGTGCGAGATGCCGTGGATGACCTGCATCATTTCCATGATGAGGACTTCCCTTTTGCGGTCCAACAATTCGTAGCCGTCCTTCGCGAACTTCAGTTCGCTCTGGAGCTTGAAGAGATTGGATTTGGTTGGCGGCATCTTGAGGATCATGCGGGATACCTCGGGTCTTACTTTTTGGCGGGCTTGGTCTCAGCGGGCTTGG
>DBWD01000031.1:9026-10647 GCA_002308555.1 bacterium UBP3_UBA1247 | reverse complement strand
GCGGGCTTGGTCTCAGCGGGCTTCGTTTCGGCGGGCTTGGTCTCGGCGGCCGGCTTGGCTTCCTCGCTTTCCTCGGCTTCCTCTTCGTCGGAGCTGTCGTCGCCCTCATCCTCGGTCACGGTCACGTCGCCGCGGCCGGCCAGGGAGGGATCCTTGTTCTCCACGGTCTCGGTTTCGGGCTCGATCTCTTCCTTGCGCATGACGATCTCCAGAGGCTCCATGTCCTCTTCGTCCTCGTACATTTCCGTTCCGAAGGAAGTCTGGGCCATCATGTAGCCTTCCAGTTCCGCTTTGACGGCGTAGCGGTTGCCGGGGACGAGTTCGTCGCTGGTGAGCTTGAACTGGCCGCGGGCGTCCGTTTTGCCCTTAACGTTTTCCTTTCCCCAGACGGAGACTTCCACGCCGGCCATGGGGGCGTCTTTCTCATCCGTCACGGTTCCTTTTAACGTTCCGGCGGAAACGCCAAGGGAGATGAAAAGAACCGCAGTGGTCACGATTAGTTGTTTTTTCATGATCTTTTCTCTTTTTTGGGATTATTTTTTGGGAAGATATTTTTCTATTTCCTCGCGGCTCACCCTGGTGAGCTCGCGTTCGGGCAGAATGCTCATCAGTTCCCAGCCGATCCTCAGGGTGTCCCTGATGGAGCGGTCTTCCTTGGGATCCTGCCTGACGAAAGCATTCTCGAATTCCTCGCCGAAGCGCATGTAGGCTTTGTCGGTCTCCGTAAGTTCCTCGGCGCCGATGATGGAGGCCAGGCTCCTGACGTACTCCACTCTCGAGTAGGCGGCGTAGAGCTGGCTGGACCAGTTGGGATGGTCGTGCCTGGTGTAGCCTTCGCCGATGCCGTCCTTCATGATACGGGAGAGGCTCGGGAGAACGTTGATGGGCGGATAAATGCCCTTGGCGTGCAGTTCCCTAGAGACCACGATCTGGCCTTCCGTGATGTAGCCCGTGAGGTCGGGCACCGGGTGGGTGATGTCGTCGTTGGGCATGGTGAGGATCGGGAGCTGCGTGATGGAGCCCTTGCTGCCGTCGACGCGGCCCGTGCGCTCGTAAAGGCTGGCCAGATCGGAGTAGAGGTAGCCGGGATAGCCTTTGCGGCTGGGCACCTCGCCCCGGGCGATGGCCACTTCGCGCAGAGACTCGCAGTAGTTCGTCATGTCCGTCATGACCACCAGGACGTGGTGGCCCAGGTCGAAGGCCAGATGCTCCGCCAAAGTCAGGGCGATCCTGGGCGTGACGATGCGCTCCTCCGGCGGGTCGTTGGCCAGGTTCAGGAACATGGCGGTGTTCATGATGGCGCCGGAGCTCTCGAACTCGCGGCGGAAGTACTGGGCGACGTCGTACTTGACGCCCATGGCCGCGAAGATGACCGAGAACTTGTCGCTCAGGGGGTTCCCTTCGCCGTCCACGATCTTGGCCTGGCGGACGATCTGGGCGGCCAGTTCGTTGTGGGGAAGGCCGTTGCCTGAGAAGATCGGCAGCTTCTGCCCGCGGATCAGGGTGTTCATGCCGTCGATGGAGGAGATGCCGGTCTGGATGAATTCCCTGGGATAGACGCGGGCCACGGGGTTGATGGGCTCGCCGTCGATGGAACGGGTCACGCCGCCGAAGGGCTCGG
>DBWD01000031.1:7148-8993 GCA_002308555.1 bacterium UBP3_UBA1247 | reverse complement strand
CCCAGCATTTCCTCGCTGACCCTGGCGGTCAGGGAGTGCCCCATGAAGCAGACTTTCGTCCGGCTGGGAGACAGGCCGCCCGTTCCCTCGTACACCTGGATCAGCGTGAGGCCGCGGCTGACGTCGAGGACTTTGCCGTGGCGCCTGGAGCCGTCCGGCGCGACGATCTCGACGACTTCGCCGTAGCCGGCGCCCAGGACGTCCCCGATGCCGAGGATCGGGCCGGAAAGGCGGGTCACTCCTGTATATTCTCTGGTCAGATTGCTCATGTTTTTTTCCTTGGCAAAAGAGAAAGTGCGAAAGGCGGGACTCGAACCCGCNNCACCAGAACCTAAATCTGGCGCGTCTACCAATTCCGCCACTCTCGCTTTTTAATATCTATTTTATTATTGTATTTTATCTTGTGTTTTTAGTCAAACGGGACCGCCCGGGAAAAGATCGGGAAAGCATTTTCCCCGCTCGCCGCCGGGGAAAAAACGGCCTTCGCCCGCCCCTTGCTTTGCCTTTTTGGCCGTTTGTTTTCCGCCCCTTGGGAAAGCCTTCCCATCTTCCTGAACGAAGCCGCTTCCGCCCGGCCGTTTTTGCTTTGCTTTTTTTCCCGTATGGTGGTATAATGAAATAATTAACATAGAATTGTAATCAATTCCGAACCAAATTCGACGAGGACTGCAAATGTCAAATCCCTCCGGTAATTCCTTTGGAACGCTGAAAGTCAAAATATTGCTGGCGGCCGTCTTCCTGACGGGCGCCGCCCTGGCCATTCCGCCCGATCAGCAGCAGGTGCCGCCCGCCCCCAGGACGACAACCACCGGCAGCGCGCGCTCGACCGTCCCGGGCACGAATACCCAGGCCCAGAACCGCGCGGCGGACAACGGGCCGCAGGGCTCGCTTACGGTCTCGGACTCCCTGAACACCCAGCTGCGCGCCCTGGACCCCACCAACACCCTTGACTACAGCGAAGGCAGTTTCGTCATGAACTTCGAGGACGTGGACATCCGCTACGTCCTGCTTCTTCTCTCCCACATAACCGGCAAGACCATCCTGCCGGACCGCAGCATGGCCAAGGACACCATCACCATCATCGATCCCAGGCCCCTGACCAGAAGCGAAGCCAAAAGCCTGATCTTCACGACCCTGCGCTCCCGCGGCTTCACGATCGTGGAGAACGATTACCTCATCCGCATCATCGCCGTGGCCGACGCCCAGGGCGAACCGGTGAAGACGGTCCTTCCCACCAAGGAGGAGCTGGACACCGAGGACATCATCAGAACGCAGATAATCTATCCGAAATACGTTCCGGCCAAACAGCTGGCCGACACCATCAAGCCCTTGATGAGCAGGCTGGGCGGCAGCTCCGTGGTTGACGAGAACGCCAACATCATCATGCTCTTCGACAACGGCGCCAACATCAAGCGCCTTTTGGAAATAATCGCCCTCATCGACACGGAGAAAGCCGGCAGCGACATCGACGTGAAGATCGTGACCATGGAGTACGCCGACGAGTACGAGATGGTCAACAAGCTCGAGCAGATCTTCAACTCCCCTGTGCTTTCCGACGAGTCCGCCAGGCAGATGAACCTGCAAAGCGGCTCCCAGACCGTTAACAGGGCCACGCCTCCGGCGCAGGGTTCCCAGCAGACCAGCATGGCTCTGGGAAAGTCCGCCAACAACGTGGCCAAGGCGACCTTCATCCCCGATGACAGGCTGCACGCGGTAATCATCATTTCCTCCCGCCAGAACTTCCCCATGATCCTGGGCCTCATCCACGAGCTGGACGCCCCCAGCAAGAACAGCGACGAGATGTACAGGATCTATCCCTTGCAGCACGCCAAGGCCGAGGAGATC
>DBWD01000031.1:3590-7107 GCA_002308555.1 bacterium UBP3_UBA1247 | reverse complement strand
CCGCAACTCTTCCAGCGGCAGCCAGAGCAGGCAGGGCAGCCAGAGCGGCAGGTCAAGCACCTCCTCCGGCAGGACCTCTTCCACCACCCGCTCCCTGGGCAGCTCCGGCGGCTCCAGCTTCCTTTCCGGCAAAGTCAGCTTCCAGATCGACGAGCCCTCCAACTCCCTTATCATCATGACCAGCCCGCAGTACCTGGACGCCGTGCTGGCGGTGGTCAAGAAACTTGACCAGCGCACGCCCCAGGCCTACATCGAGGCCATCATCGTGGAAGTGACCAGGGAGAAAGACTTCAACTTCGGCGTGGGCTGGCAGAAAGTTCTCGGCAAGGGCGAGCACGTCAACCTGATCCAGGCCCTGGACACCACCATGTCCCCCGCCCTGGAAGCCGGCAGGAAGGAGATCGTCCCCAACACCATGCAGGGCTTCAACTACGCTTTCGGCAAATACGACAAGGCCGGAAACTTCGATCCCTACTTCACTTTGCAGACGGACGAGAAGATCAACGACATCAACATCCTCTCGACGCCCTCCATCATCGCCTCCAACAACAAGACGGCCCTGATCTCGGTCGGCCAGCAGATCCCGATCGCGCGCTACAGCCGCAGCGGCAGCGACTCCTCCACCCGCGACTACAGCTACGACTACATCGACGTGAACGTGGAGCTGGAGGTCACCCCGCGCATCAACAGGCACAGGGAAGTCTCCTTGGAAGTGCACGTGACCGTCAAGGAAAACGGCGGCATCGCCTATCCCAACGACCCCTCCTCCCCGCCCATCATCCTCGACCGCGAGGCCCAGACGGAAGTGGTGGTCCAGGACAGCCACACGCTGGTCATCGGCGGCCTTATCAAGGACTCCACCCAGACCTCCTTCGCGACGATCCCGATCCTCTGCGACATTCCTCTCGTGAAATATCTCTTCCGCAACGAGACCAAGAGCCAGTCCAAGACCGAGCTGATGGTCTTCATTACCCCGACCGTCATTCTTGACTCCTCCGAAGAGGAAGTCATGACCGAGGAAGTCAAGGCCAAGTTCCCCAACGCCATCCGCTTCATCAAGGATGAGACCAGGGAGAACCTGACGGACAAGATGAACTCCACCGACCGCCGCAAGACCATCATGGACGACTGGAAGGTCTTCGAGGATCATTTCGACGACGCCGAATACTACATCACCGGCAAGAGCCCCAAGCAGAACGAGACCATTAAGCTCTTCAACGAATCCTATTCTCCCAAGGCCACCCCGGGCTACGAGCCCCTCTTCGACTCCTCCGCCGCCAGAAGGCAGAAGGCCGAGGAAGAGTTCCTGGAGAAAGAGCAGGAGCTTCTTGCCGAATAAAGACCGCTCCTTAATTCCGAACTGAGGAAGCTCCTTTATGCAAAACGTCTTCGATCCTGACAAGGCCCCCCAAAAACAGGGAAAGAACGCCTTCGTCATCAAAAACATCCTGCCGTATCTCAATTCGGCGCTCATACTCGTCGTTCTCATAATCATCGTTTTCAGCCTGCGCGACAAAAAGGAGCCGGTGCTGCAGACGCCCACCAGCGACGTGCCCCTGACCGTGGCCGTCCAGTCCCTGAACGACCGCATGGAAGTGGTGGACAAGTCGCTCGAGGCCGTCAGGGAAGAGATCCAGAATCTCGCCAGGGACCAGTTCGAGGCCCAGGCCAAAAGCAACGACGCCGAGTCGGCCCTGAAGGAAGCGGACGAGAGGAACGTCATCACTCCCCAGATGGGCGAGAAGCTGATCGCCTCCACCAAGCCCGTCAACCTCACCAAAGAGCAGAAGAGCGCCTTCGACGACCTCATCAACGGCGACAACGACAGCGGGTACAACGTTTCCCGCTTCCTTGATTCCCTGGACGATCCCGCCGAAAAGAACGCCTACCTGAAAATTTTGCAGAGCAAGGGCGACAACTGGTTCAACTCCGCCCTCAAGGCCCTGAAGGCCGGCAACAGGGAGGACGCCGACAAGCTTCTCTCCACCGCCAATTACTTTTACGGCATCATCAAGGAAAAAAGCGGCAGCGAGCTGACCGCCTCCCACGTGGACGCCAAGCTCTCCCAGTACCAGCTTGAGACGGAGAAGCAGGACATGCAGCGGCAGATGAACCGGCAGATGGCGCAGCAAAAGGAGGAGCTCGAGCAGAAGATGCAGGAGAACGCCCAGGCGGCCCAGGAGAAGAACGAGCAGCTGAAAGCCCAGCTGGAGGCCGCCACCACGCACAAGGAGACCGCCACGGAAGCCGCCCGGCGCCTGGAGGAGAACCGCATGCGCAACTCCGGCATCAAGCCCTACAAGGGCACCCATCCCAAGAAATACCAGACCGACTGGGACCCCGACCCGAGAGTCAGGGAGCAGCGCGGCATAATCCAGCCTAACGAACGCGACGATTGAGCCGCTAAGAAGAAACGAAGGTGAGCAAAGATTATTATTCCAATCCCCTTGTCGGCCGCTACGCCGGCGAGCAAATGTCGAGACTCTTTTCCATGCAGAAGCGCCTGGAGACCTGGCGCGCTCTCTGGATCGCCCTGGCCGACGAGGAACGCAAGCTCGGGCTGCCCATAACCGAGAAGCAGGTCAAGGAACTTGAGAAGTACGCCACCGACATCAATTTCGAGGTCGCGGAAAAATACGAAAGGGAAGTCCGCCACGACGTCATGGCCCACGTGAAGGCCTACGGCGACCAGGCCAAGAGCGCCGCCGGCATCATCCACCTTGGTGCCACCAGCTGCTACGTGACCGACAACGCCGACCTCATCATCTACCGCGACGCCCTGCGGATCATCTCCGACCACCTGGTGGACGTCATGAAAGCCCTGGCGGCCTTCTGCGACAAGTACAAAAACATGCCCACCCTGGGCTTCACGCACCTGCAGCCCGCCCAGCTGACCACCGTCGGCAAGCGCGCCTCCCTGTGGCTCCAGGATCTGCAGCTGGACTTCGAGAACGTCCAGTTCGCCATCAACAAGCTTAGATTCCGCGGCATCAAGGGCACCACCGGCACCCAGGCCAGCTTCATGGAACTGTTCGACGGGGATGAGGAAAAGTGCCGGGCGCTGGATCAGAAGATCGCCGACAAGATGGGCTTTGAAAATGCGGTGCCCGTCTCCGGCCAGACCTATTCCAGAAAAGTGGANNTTCAAGGGCGACCAGAAGAAGATCAAGAAACTCGACCAGGCCCTGGCCAAACGCTTCGGCTTCTCCGCCTCCTATCCCGTGGGCGGCCAGACCTACCCCAGGAAAGTGGACGCCGACGTGCTGCATCCCCTCATCACGCTGGCCCTCTCCGCCTGCAAGATGACCAACGACATCCGCTATCTGCAGTCCATCAACGAGATCGAGGAACCCTTCGGCAAAAAGCAGATCGGCTCCTCCGCNNACAAGAGAAATCCCATGCGCTGCGAAAGGACCGCCTCCCTTTCGAGGCTTATTCTTTCGCTTTCCACCAGTCCGCAGCTCATCGCCTCCACCCAGTTCCTGGAAAGGACTCTGGACGACAGCGCCAACCGCCG
>DBWD01000031.1:254-3448 GCA_002308555.1 bacterium UBP3_UBA1247 | reverse complement strand
GGCAAGAGCCGCCAGGACGTCCACGAGGCCATCAGGGTCAACTCCATGGAAACGGTCAAGCAGGTGCGCTCCGGCGGAACGAACGACCTGATCAAGCGCCTTGGCAGCGATCCCGCCATCGGCATCTCCGAAAAGGAGATCACGGCCATCCTTGATCCCGCCCGCTTCGTGGGCCGCGCCCCCGAGCAGGTCAGCGATTATCTGAAAGAAGTGATCCGTCCCCTGCTGCGCGGCTACCGCCGCTATTTCCCGGCGGAGGAAGCGCAGGTCAAATATTAAAGTGGCCCTGAATTTCAAAAATATCCCGGAACTCAGGGACGACCCCTTCGCGGACGTTTCCGAGCAGATCAAGGATATCGAGCCTCTGGTCTTCGACAAAGGCGAAGACAACACTTTCGTCGCCTGCTTCCGCCGCTATCTCGCGGCCTGCGGGGAAAACCTTCCCTACTATCTCCTGATGGCCGTTTCCGGCGCCGCTTTCCGCCTGCAGATCCACTACGCCGGCTGGCGCCTCATATCCCTGGACGCGGCCTGCGGCCACAACCTGCTGCCCTTCCTCTACGAGAAGACGGGGCACGTTTTCGAGGAACGCTGGATCTGCGCCAACCGGGAGCGCCACGACGCGGTGAAGCACGAGATCCTGGAGCACCTGAGGGAAAAGCGCCCCGTCATCGGCCTGGGCTTGGACGGCTACGCCCGCTACGGCCTGGTCACGGGCATCCGCCCTGGCGGCATCCTCATCGCCCAGGACTACTCCCTGAGCTTCTATCCCCACCCCGTCTCGGAGGAAATGGTCTGGTGCTATTTCCTGTCCAAAAAAGATCCCGAACGCGTCCCCGTGGATGAAAAGGAACTTTACGCCGCCGGCTTCCGCCAGGCCCTGAAAATGGCCCGCCTGGAGAGAGTCCACGGCTACTATCTCGGCCAGACCGCCTACGCCTACTGGTACGCCACGTTGGTCAACCCCCAGCACCACGACCCCATGAGCCAGGACTGGCGCGCCCAGGAGCGCAACGAGGGAAACTACCAGCTACTGAAAGACCTTCTGCACTCCCGGACCCAGGCCGCCCTTTTCTGCCGGGAGACCGCCCTCAACTACCCCGAGACCGCCACCTTCGCGGAGGCCGCCGCCACCTGCTTCGACGCCATGTGCGAGGAGATCAGGCCCTTCTTCGACCGCCGCATCGTCCGGCCCGCCGCCCATATCAACCAGGCCCGCCCCTGGACGCTCCGTGAGCGCCGCCAGCAGGCCAAAGCCCTCCAAAGGGTATCCGATATCGAGCTGAAGGCGATCCCGCTTTTGGAAGCCGTTCTGACAATTTTAGAAGGAAAATAAAACCATGCAGTACGAGATCGAACTTACCGTCGCCAAACAGGCCCTGCGCCAAGCTGCGCTTCTGACCTCCGCCGTCCAGAACAAGCTTCTCGGGAAAGACGTGCTGGAAAAGGAAGACCGCTCCCCCGTCACCGTCGCCGACTTCGGATCCCAGGCCGTCGTGAACTACGTCCTGGCCCAAAATTTCCCCCAGGACAAGATGATCGCCGAGGAAGGCGCCGCGGCCCTCAGGGAAGCGGAGAACCAGACCCTGCGCGCCCGGGTGGAAGAGGAAGTCGGCAGCGTCTGCGGCCTCGGGGGCGAAGCTATATTGAAAGCCATCGACCACGGCAAGACGGACGATACCAAAGCGCTGTCCCGCTTCTGGACCCTGGACCCCATCGACGGCACCAAGGGCTTTTTGAGAGGCGACCACTACGCCATCGCCCTGGCGCTCATAGAAGAAGGCGAAGTCAAAGCCGCCGCCTTGGCCTGCCCCAACATGCAGGCCCCCGACGGCGAAAAAGGCCTCCTGTGCCTGGCCAGCGAAAACCAAAGAACGCTCTTCACCTCCCTTTTCACGGACGGTCCCGCCCTTGAGGCGCAAACCACAAACGCCAAGAGTTTCGCCGAAGCCGTCATCTGCGAATCCGTGGAAAGCGGCCACACCTCCCACTCCCGGGCGGAAAAGATCAGGGAAAGCCTGGGCGTGAAGGCCGAGCCCTTCCGCATCGACAGCCAGTGCAAATACGCCGCCGTGGCCCTCGGCCTGGCGGACATCTACCTGAGGCTCCCGAAAAGCCTGGAATACAAGGAAAAGATCTGGGACCACGCCGCGGGCTATCTGATCGTCAAGAAAGCCGGCGGCGAAGTCACGGACACGCTCGGCAGAAAGATCGACTTCACCACGCCCCCGCTTCTCATGAACGACCTGGGCGTCGTGGCCTCCGGACGCCTCGACCACCAAAAACTTATAGAGGCCGTCAAAGCCTCGGAATAAATGGAAACTTATCTTACCATCAAGGAAAGCAAAGAGGCGGAGCTGACGGAACAGCGCTCCCGCTTCCTCTCCTACGTCTCCCCCGCCGCCAACAAAGACGAGGCGGACGCCTTCCTTGACAAGATAAGAGCCATGCACCCCCAGGCCACACACTGCTGCTGGGCCTACCAAGTGGGCGCCCCGGACAACCCCACGTCCTACTACAGCGACGACGGCGAACCTTCCGGCACCGCCGGCCAGCCCATTCTGCAAAGCCTAAAACAGAAAGAACTGCAGAACGTCGTCCTGGCGGTGGTCCGCTATTTCGGCGGCATAAAGCTGGGCGTACGGGGCCTCATCGACACCTACCGCGCCGCCGCCGAACTGGTTCTGGCGGAAACGGAGAGAGTCAAAAAGCAGGCCACGGAGGAGATCCCCTTCTCCTGCCCCTACTCCTTTTACAACACGCTTCTCTACAAAACGGAAAAATTGGAAGGCCGCGTGGAAAACGCAGTTTTCGGCGAGATCGTGCAAGGCCGCGCGGTCGTGCCCAGGACCGCCGCCCCCCAGATAAAAGCCTTCCTGGAAGAGATTAAGCACTCCTGACTTCCCTGTCCTATCCGCTGGCGTGCCTGCGCTTTTTCAAACCCCTTTGAAAAAGTGTTGTTCTTTATACCAAAACTGTGCTAGAATACCCTCTAATTATTTATACGTCGCGTCTATGCCTCCGAAAAACAAATTACTGGGTTATTTCCTGGCCGGTTTGGCCGTGGTCGTTTGGGCCGCCACCTTCGTGGCGACCAAATACCTGTTGGCGGATTTCTCGGCGCTGGAGATCCAGTATTTCCGTTTCCTTCTGGCCTACGTGGTGCTCTGGGGGATCTATCCCAGGGTGGACAA
>DBWD01000031.1:0-139 GCA_002308555.1 bacterium UBP3_UBA1247 | reverse complement strand
CGCCCCTGTCATGACGGCCGTATTGGGCCGCTTCTGGCTTAAGATTAAGCTCAGGCCATCCTTCTGGCCCGGGCTCATTCTGGCCATGGTCGGCATAGTGCTGGTCAGCACCAGGGGGAACTTCAATTTGCACCTGCAT
>DBWD01000040.1:418-3558 GCA_002308555.1 bacterium UBP3_UBA1247 | reverse complement strand
GACGAGAAGGGCGAATACATCATCATGGACCCGACTCCCGAGACCGAGAAGAATTTCATTCCTCCCTACGAGGCGGACACCAGCTACCTTATCTGCCGGCCCGAGGGCGAAACTCTGATGACCATGCCCCAGGAGCCCGTGGAGGACAACCTGGCCAAGGAAGTTTTGACGGGCCGCTTCGACAAGGAAGGCAACCTTCTGGCCGAGCTGAAGGCCACCTACTACGGCATCAACGACACCAACGTCCGCGGCAGCTACCTGAGAGCCAAGGAAGAGGACAAGAAGCGCATGGTGGAGAACCTCCTGAACAACATTTTCGGCTCCAGCGAGCTCTTCGACTACGAGATCACCCCCAAGGATCTCCACGACATGAGCGAGCCCTTCTCCATGAGCATCCGCTTCAAGGCCGAAGGCCTCATGCTGGACAACCAGGGCGCCTACGTGCTGGACGGGCTGTACTCCATGGCCGCCTACAGCACGGTCTGCCCCATCGTGCTCTCCCGCATGAGTACCAGCCTGGACAAGCGCCGCTTCCCCATGAAGCTCGTCTCGCCCTGCGGCGTTGACTGCTACTGCGAGCTCGACATGTCCGCCCTGGAGCTCAAGGATTTCTCCCTGCCTGAATATCCCGTCTTCGACACGCCGGAGATCCTCTTCAAGCAGACCCTGGCCGTCACCAACGGCGTCTTCTACGCCCACCGCAGGCAGGAGCTGAGGAAGAACGAGATCCCCGCGGAAAGCTACCAGACCCTCAAGGACTACAAGAAGCAGAGCCAGAACACCGCCTACAAGAAAGTTTTCGCCTACAGCGACAAGCAGCCCTACAAGGACCACCACGTGCTCATAGTGAGCGACGACTACACCTACGAGGTCCTGGACGACACCACCGTCAAGACCACCAGCAAGGTCACCAAGAAGATTCTGGACTACGCCGGCAAGAAGGCCAATTCCGAGCTGCACTTCTACTACTGCGACGCCACCACCACCATCTCCCTCACCAACATGTACGTGGAACTGGAGGACGGCACCGTGAGGCGCGTGGTGGATTCCGAGATCAACGTCATGGACTCCGACTGGAAAGCCTCCGCGCCCCGCTATCCCGACATCAAGCACATCGTGGTGACGCTGCCCGGCACCGAGATCGGCAGCACGGTCCACTACGAGGTCGAGACGGTCATCAAGGACCTGCCCCTGCTTTCCGGCATCGTCTATCAGGAAGCTTCCGAGCCCACGCTTTACCGCCGCTACGCGGTCATCGTGCCCGAGAGCAAGAAAGTCCAGAGCCTCTCCAACAACATCATCTCCTTCCTGAACGCCAAGACCGACGTGAAGGGCTTCTCCATCTTCAACCACGAGGGCGGCAGGGTCAGGTACGAGGTCGAGCTCACGAACCTGACCAACATCGTGAAGAAAGAAAGCTATCTGGTGCCCTACGCCTTCCGTTCGCCCATGCTTTCCTACGTCTGCCTCGACAAGGACGAGCAGCTGGGAAGCAACGTCTGGAAAGGCTACACCGACAAGCTGAAGAAGGAAGTGGAAAGAGCCACCACGGACCAGAAGGCCGTGCAGGAGAAAGTCGCCGAGATCACCAAGGACAAGGAGACCCTGCGCCAGAAAGTCATGGCCGTCAGGGACTTCATCGAGATCAACGTGAGGGGCAACGGTCCCTCCTTCGAGAGCCTGCCCCTGAGCGCCATCTCCGACGCCGACACCGTGCTGAACGACCTGTACGCCAACGATCTCGACACCGCCATTCTCTACATGGCCATGCTGAAGGACCTGGGCGTCTCCCCGAACCTCATTCTCGGTTCCGGCCAGGACATTCTGGAATACACCGCCAACCAGTATTTCAACCTTCCCTGCCGCGGCGTCTTCAACAACGCCTACGTGGAGATCAACCTCAACGGCCAGACGATCTACCTGAACTGCGGCAGCCAGTACGACATGCTGGAGACCCAGGGCCCGGACCACGAGGCCGTGCTTGACGTGGCCACCGGCAACATCACCATCAGGGACATCCCCGAGGAATACGACTACAACCGCGACTCGGTCTACGAGATCACCGTGAACGACGATTTGACCGCCGTCATCTCCCGCAAGAGCAACTTCGGCGGCGCGGCCTACGGCTCCCTGGTCAGGGACGTGGTCGAAACGCTGCCCGAGATGGTGAGAAGGGAAGAGCTCCAGGCCGCCGACGGCATCGCCAAGGGCGCCGAGATCATCGAGGGCTTCAAGCGCATGACCAACGGCTATCCCGGCTGCACCACCATCAAGGTCAAGGCGGACAACTACGTCCAGAAGGACGGGGACACCATCTACCTGAGGCCCTTCTACTACTTCAGCATTCCCGGCGTCGTCAAGCCCAACAGGATCAGCACCTACTACAACCCCTCAAGGTCCGACAACAAGACCGTCATCAAGATCACCTTCCCCAGTGAATACACGGAAGCGGTCTTCATGCCCGAGGGCCACTACGAGTTCTCCGACTCCATGGGCTTCTTCTTCTGCCACGCCGCGCATGAGGAAGGCACCAGCGAATGGACCATCGAGTACAGCTCCTCGCTGAAGCCCGCCGTGCTCGATCCGGAACAGTACCACAAGCTCCATCTCATCAACAAGAGACTGGAGAGCGAGAGCTTCAACATCATCGCCGTCAGGAAACCCGCCGTTAAAGAAGAAAAAACCCAAGAGTAAAATATGAAAAAAAGCCTTATCTTTTTCCTGGCCTGTCTTGCGTCGGCCGCTGTTTTCGTGAATGCCGAGACCGACCAGCAGGGTCTCACCATCGGCAACTTCAAAGACTACGAACGCATCACTTATCCTGTTCCCCTGATCAGGGGAACCTACACCTGCCCCAGGAAGCACTACAACAAGCTGGAGGAAGCCCCGGAAGTTTTCGTCAAGAACGAGACCACCGGCCGCACCATCAAGGGCACGGGCCTTTCCCGCCGCTACAAAGTCTGGCCTGAACTGGTCTACGGCACCAACACCCTGACCGTCACCGTCAAGACCAAGGAAAGGACGGAATCCAACCAGATCCGCCTGATCTACGAGCGCCCCAACACCGACTACCTCTGCTACGTCTACTACATGGTCGACAAGAACGGGGACCACATCTACATCTCCAACCTCGACAAGGA
>DBWD01000040.1:0-389 GCA_002308555.1 bacterium UBP3_UBA1247 | reverse complement strand
AGAAAGAAATTCACGACCGGCCTTAAACTCATGCAGTCCTTCACCGGCGACAGCATGTACCGCCTGGGCTACCCGAGAAGGTGCTTCGCCTTCAACTGCGACGAGAAGGGCGAGATCATCATCAACGTCATCACCAGCCAGTACACCAAAGCGGAGATCTGCTCCTGGAAAAGGAAAGACGGCAGCTTCGACGAAGGCAAACTCTACGAGAATTTCTGCGAGGTCCTGGGCGAAGACAGGAAAGGCAGCGAGTTCCGCCGCGTCTTAGGCATCCCCAACACGGCCTCCTTCGTGGACGGCAAAGTCAGCGGCAACACCGCCCTGGGCGGCCCCCTGCTCGGCCAGTTCGGCGCCACCGGCCTTTACTCCTGGCCCGCCAGCCTTGACGA
>DBWD01000092.1:2909-3209 GCA_002308555.1 bacterium UBP3_UBA1247 | reverse complement strand
GTGGAGCTCGATTACCTGGGCGCCAAATATTCTTTCCTGGCCCTGATGCCCGACGATCCCGCGGCCTTCCCGGAATTCTGCAAGAGCCTCGACAGCCAGGCCGTGGAAAAATACACCAAGGCGCTGGCCGCGGAAGACGTCATACTCCTCTTCCCGAAATTCGACACGGAATACTCCCAGTCCCTCACCGATATCTTCAAGAAAATGGGGCTGAGCGTCTCCTTCACCGATTCCGCGGATTTCGGCGGCATCAGCAGGGAAGGCCTCTGCGTCAGCGACGTCATCCACAAGGCCAAGATC
>DBWD01000092.1:0-2887 GCA_002308555.1 bacterium UBP3_UBA1247 | reverse complement strand
GTCAAGTGCACCGGCATCGCCATGAAAAGACCCAAAGAGTTCCGCTTCAACAAGCCCTTCGTCTACATGATCAGGGAAAAGGAAACGGGCGCCATCCTCTTCATGGGCCACTTCACCGTACAGGGAAAATAATTAACAACAAAAAACAAAAATATGAAGATCATCACCAAAAACTACGCGAACATCACGCTTCTGAAAGTCGAGCAGAAGCAGGTACTGAAACTGCTGGCCGACATGGGCCGCCACGCCTACGTCGTTTCCGACGGCACGTCGGAAATGATGGAAAGGGACGCGGTCATCTACGACGAGGAGCTCGACCAGCTGGACGCCAAGGTCGTCGCCAGCCTGACCCAGAAAATTTCCAAGGCTCTGCACTGCGTGGCCTTCGCGGTCATCAACTACAACGACGAGACGCTCATGACCTGGCTTTACAACGCCGGCGAACTCGTCGACGCCTACAATTCCCAGCCCGGCTATCTCGATCCCAAGCTGGAGGAGAACACGCCGCCCACCGGCGCCAATCCCGACAAGATGGCGAAAGTCTTCAAGGACGCCCCGCTGGCGGAACTGGGCCCCATCACCCGCAGGCCCTCCTACCCGGACGAGAACTACTGCACCGCCACGGACCGCCACGCGGACATCGTCTCCGTCCTGCGTCTCCCGCGTTTCGCGGTGGGCACCGGCTTCTACACCGTCAAGATCGGCGACATCCCGGCGGACCTGGTGGCCGGCGACTTCGTTCCGGTCAATATCAAATAAGGGAAGCATGGAAGATCTCCGCTGGGAAGAACCTCGGGAGTTCCAGGAACTTTTGCGCCTGCGCCGCCTAAGGAGGCGGAACTTCTGGCGCAACGCCAGACCGATGCTCATCAACACGGCCCTGATTTTCTCTTTGATCCTGATCTTCTTCGCCTTCTATTACCGCAGCGACCTGAAGCTCGTTTTCGAGCCCGCGAGGGTGGCGGCGGCGCTGGTCCTGGCTTTCGCCATATCCTTTATCTGGCGCAGCCTGGAACGCGGCAGATCGGTAGTAGTGACTTTGGGAACGTTCAAGGACCGCCGGTACCTCGCCCGCAGGGGCGACTACGAGCGGCTCTACCTGGACGAAGTCAAGGCCTACGTCATAGAGGAGCTGAAGGAAGGGAAGTATTCCTGCCGGGTGTTGATCATGAAAACGGGCGGGGAACAGAGGCTGGCGGCCATTCCGGACGGCAAGACGGAGGAACTGCTGGAAAACTTAATGCGGGAGCATAGGATCCCCAAAGGGAAACTGAAAGCTTAGGATGGATTTCTTATCTTACAAATTCATATTCTTCCTGATCCTGACGCCTGTTGTCTTCCAGGCCGTCAAGGCTCACGCTTTCCGCAAGTGGTTCCTTCTGCTGGCGTCTTTCGCTTTCTACGGCTTCGTTTTCAAGGAGATCTCCTGCGTAAAATTCGCGTGGCAGGCGGCCTGGATCATCGCCCCCTCGCTCGCGGTCTTCTACTGCGCCAAGGTCAACACAAGATTCTCTTTTTATCTCGGCCTGATCTTGACCCTCGCCGTATTTTTGTCCTTCAAATACATTCCTCTTCCGGAATTCAGAGGCGTTGAGCTTCTGGTCCCCGTCGGGCTTTCCTTCTATTCCTTCCGCCTGATATCGTACCTGGCGGACGTAAGGAAAGGGGAGATAGAGCCTGAAACGGATCTCGTATATTTTCTGATCTACGTCAGCTTTTTCCCGCTCGTCATCAGCGGCCCCATCCAGCGGGCTTCCGATTTCCTGCCGCAGCTGAGGGAGCCGAAGCGTCTCGACCGCGGGAGGACGGACCTGGGCTTGAAGCAGATATTCTGGGGTCTCGTCAAGAAAGTCGTCATCGCCGACAATCTGGCGGTGCTCGTCAAAATGGTCTTCGCGCGGGACGCCTCCTTTGGCGGCTTCGTCAACGTTCTGGCGGTCATCGCTTTCAGCCTGCAGATCTACTGCGATTTCTCCGGCTATTCCGACATAGCCATAGGCTTGGCGAGGCTTTTCGGATTTGACATCAAGGAAAACTTCCGGGTCCCTTACTGCTCGACGACTTTTAAAGAATTCTGGAGCCGCTGGCACATATCCCTTTCCACCTGGTTCAGGGATTACGTCTATTTCCCGCTGGGCGGGGGACGTTGCGGCAAATTCAGGCGCTCCCTTAACATCATGATCACCTTCCTTCTGAGCGGATTGTGGCACGGCTCGACCCTAACTTTCATATTCTGGGGCGGCCTGCACGGCCTGGGACTCGTGATGGAGAAATTGTTTTTCCCGGACAAGACCGGGCCGAAGCATATGCTCGCAAAGATCCTCTGGGCCGTCTTCGTAGTGATCCTGGTGCTTTTCGGCTGGCTCTTTTTCAAAGCGGAGAGCTTCTCCCAGGCGCTCACTATGCTGACAGCCTCGCTCCGGGGGATCGGCCAGCCGCTTACTTACGTGTCTAAGGGATTCCGCGATCTTCTCGGAGAAAGCAACGGCATCGTCTTCGTCATCAAGCTGGTCATTCCCGGAATATTCGTCTTCGCCACGGAACATTGTTTGAGGAACAGGGACATCCCGGCAGCCTTTGCCAAAATGAACGTGCCGATAACCTTCCTGTTTTATCTTGTCACTTTGAGTTTCGTCCTTCTGTTCCACGCGATGGAGCAGCAGGAGCTTATATACGGAAAGTTTTGATCTATGAAGAAAGCCCATCTTTTCTGGATAATTCCCCTGGCCCTGATCGCCGCGGTCCTGATCCTGATCGTTTTCCCGGTCTGGGTCGATCCCTATAACGTTTTCCATTACGACGCGATCCGCTTCAACGGCGTGGAGCCCAACCAGAATTTCATCAAGACGCGCTATATCCTAGACAATCCTACGCGCTTCGACTCCTT
>DBWD01000087.1 GCA_002308555.1 bacterium UBP3_UBA1247 | reverse complement strand
TTTTAATAAAATCTTTAGGAAAGTAGAGAGATATTTTTTTTATGGCGGACGGCAGAAAAAAGATACTTTTTGTGCACCACGGCTCCGGAATGGGAGGCGCGCCCCAGCTGCTTCTGGAACTTCTGAAGCGCCTGGACAAGGAGAAATACGATCCGGTGATCTGGTGCATCCGCCGCAGCTCCGCCTCGGAGCTTTTCGCCAAGAGCGGGTACAGGGTGATCGTGGACGAGCGGGCCATTCCTTTCCTGCATATTTCCGACGGCTTTTACGGCATCAGGAAGCCCCATCTGGTCTACAGAATGACCAAGGGGCAGTTCACCTCTTACAGGACGGCGAAGAAGATCTTCGCCCAGGAGAAGCCCGACCTCATCCACATCAACACCATCGTGGTGCCGGGAATACTGAAGGCGGCCCACGCCACGGGGCTCCCGGTGGTGGTGAACGTCCTGGAAGTCCTGTCCCGGGGCTACACAGGCTTCCGGCGCATGCTCATCAGGCACTACACCAAGCGCTGGGGCAGCGCCTTTGTTTTCATGCTGCCTTCCGAGCACCGGCGCTGGCGGCTGGCCGCGGAAGTTCCCAGCTGCGACGTTTTCGACTTCATAGACGTGCCGGCTTACCAGACGGTGCAGCCTGACCTCTCGTTCCGCTCCGCCCTCACCGGCGGCGACGGGAAGAAGATCCTGATCGGCTATTTCGGCCGCTTCACCAGGGCCAAGGGCGTGCACAAGCTTCTCAGGTCCGCGGCGCTTCTGAAAAGCAGGGGGCTGAACTTCCATCTGGCTTTGGTCGGACCGGTGGAAAAAGAGAAAGAATATCCCTTCTGGCGCCGCTTTTTCGGCCTGATGTCCTGGTCTGACAGGCTGCGCCGCCTGGTGGACAGGCTGAACCTTTGGGACACGGTCTCCTTTTGCGGCCCCTCCACCAACGTGATGCCGCTGGTCACGGCCTGCGACATTCTGGCGGTGCCTTTCCAGGAGCCGCATTTCTCCCGCCTCATAGCGGAGGCCTCCTCCGCCGGCCGCCCCGCGGTGGCCTTCGATATCGACGGCCCGGGCGAGGAGATCATCCCGGAGGAGACCGGCCTGACCGTCCCGCCCTTCGACCCCGTCAAATTCGCGGACGCCCTGGAGCGGCTGGCACAGGACGGATCTTTCCGCGCAAGCTGCGGCGAAAAGGCCGCCCGCTTCGCCTCCACTTCCTTCGACGCGGAGACAAACGCCCACAAGGTCTTCGCGCTCTACACCGCCCTCGGCTTATGATCGATCTGAATCTTTGGCCTGAGGCGACGCTCCCGGCGACCTTGAGAAAATTCGGGCTCCTTCACGGGATCGTCTGGACCGCGCGGCTGGAGGCTGCGCGGACTTTTTATCTTTACCTGGCGCCCGCTCCCCTGAACGCCCTGGCCTTTTCCGAATCCTCTCCGGGGGAGGAGTATCCCGAGGACACAGCGCAGCTGGGAACTTACGTCGAAAGCCTGAAGGGCGCCGTTCTTAAAAAGATCGTTTTCCGCAAGGAAACTTCCGTGGTCTCGCTTTATTTCTCCGACGGCCGGATCCTTCATCTGCACTGCGCCGGGGGGCACGCCACGCTGGTGGACAAATTCGGACGCGTCCTTGTTTCCAGCAGCAAGCGTCTTCAGGCCGACGAGGATTACACGCCGCCCCCGGACAGGAGCTCGGCCTACGAATGGGCCGAAACGAGCCCGGAGGAACTGAAGGAGAGGGGAGAGGCGCATGAAAGGGACACGCTGCGGGCCGCCCTGGAAAAGTCTTTGGCGAAGGAGCTGGGAAAGGAGGAGCGCAAGCTTGCCAACGTGAGGCTCGACCTGGAGAAAGCCTCCCGCTACGAGCTGTACGTGAACATGGGCGAGCTTCTGAAGATCAACTACCATCTGATCGCCCCGAGGAAGGAAAGCCTGACTGTAAAGAACGTCTTCCTTCCGGACGAGCCGGAGATCGAGATCAAGCTTCTGAAGGACAAAAGCCCGGCGGAAAACGTCAGCCATTATTTCAAGCTTGCGGAGAAAGCCAGGAACGGCAGGGAACTTTTGGAAAGACGCGCGGAGGCCTGCGCCGCGGAGACGGCCAGGCTGAGAAAGCTCCAGGAGGATCTGGGGGAACTGACGATTCCGGAAATGAAGGCTCTGGCTGAGGAGCTGGAAGGCCGGAAGCCGGTGAAGCAAAGGCCTCCGGCCCTCAGGAAAAAGGATCCGGGCCCGGGTTCCCGCTACAAGATCTACAGCTGCCGTTCCAGCGACGGCTTCGCCATCATAATAGGGCGCAGCGCCAAGGACAACGACTACGTGACCATGCGGCTGGCCAACGGCAACGATGGCTGGCTGCACGTTCGGGACTATCCCGGAAGCCACTGCATCATCAGGGCGGAGAAGAAGCGTGAGATAAGCCAGACGGCCTGGCGCGAGGCGGCGGAAATGTGCGCGGCGCTTTCCCAGGCGCCGGACCTCTCGCTGGTGGACGTCATCTACACCTACAAGAAATTCGTCAGCAAGCCGCGCCACGCCAAGCCCGGATCGGTCCTGGTGGCGGGGGGCAAGAACATCACGGTCAGGAAAGACCAGCGCCAAAACAAACTCTGGCGGGAAAGCCATTTCGCCAACGACGGGGAAAATTTTCCCGACTGAAGGGACTTCCGCGGGAAAATAGCGGAAGGGAAAGTTCCGGAGTTCTTGCAATTAAACCCCTTATCTGCTATTATATCCCCATATTTAACCAACCCAAATGTTTTATGGCTAAAGATGATGTGATCGAAGTTGAAGGCGTAGTCACGAAAGTGCTGCCCAGTACTCTTTATCGCGTGAAACTTGACAACGATATGGAGGTCCTGGCCCACATTTCAGGCAGAATGCGTCACTTCTTCATTAAGATCGTCGCCGGCGACCGCGTCAAACTGGAAATGTC
>DBWD01000093.1:2542-3209 GCA_002308555.1 bacterium UBP3_UBA1247 | reverse complement strand
TGTAGATCCTCTCCTCGTCGTAGGAGTCGATGGGATCGCTTAGCATCATCAGTCCGCCGGTCAGCGAAACGTTGGAAAGCAGCGCCCGGCCCCAGCTGGGCTTGGTCCTGACGCAGACATGGTCGGGGTCGTTCAGGAAGAGCACGCGCTGGGTGTGCCACCAGCGGGCCTGCTCGGTTATCTGCATCCTAATCTTGTTCCAGTCGGGGTTGGCGTCCGTGGCCACACGGCAGGCGTCGCCGCAGCCGCAGGTCTGGGTGAAGATGCCCCAGCAGACCAGAAGATAGAATTCGTCGCCCAGCTCCCGGCGGAAGACCTCGTGCAGCCTGCGGAAGCGGCGCTCCGCCTCGTCGCTGGTGATGAGCCCTTCCCGCACAGCCTGGCCCAAGGCGTCGTAGAAGGAGTGCCTGAGGGCGTCGATCTTGATGTACTTGAAGCCCGCTTCCCTGAAAGCGCGCAGAACGGGAACGAAGTGGCGCTCGATGGTCTCGTCCTTCCAGTCCAGGGGCGTGGTCAGCCAGGCGGCTTTTATAATAGTGCCGTCCTCGTGGCGCAGCACGCAGTCCGGAGTCTCCGGGCCGGGAGCGTATTCCCTGACGTCGGAGTTCATCCAGATGGCCGGGGAAAGTCCGCGGGCGCTGATGGTCTCGGCGATGCCCTTGGCGCC
>DBWD01000093.1:2330-2454 GCA_002308555.1 bacterium UBP3_UBA1247 | reverse complement strand
TAGCCGTCGTCGATCTGGACGTATTCCAGGCCGTAAGGCAGGAAGGTGTCCTTGAGGAAATCGCAGACGTCCGCCACGTTCTTTTCCGTCACTTCCCGGCGGTAGGCCTCCCAGGAGCACCAGC
>DBWD01000093.1:192-2278 GCA_002308555.1 bacterium UBP3_UBA1247 | reverse complement strand
GGGCGGCAGTTGATGATGAAGGCCCTGGGGCCGATCATGACCTCGATGGAGACCTTCAGGTTGCCGTTCTCGTCCCTTTCCATCTCCTTCGAGAGCCAGCGCCACTCGTTGCCGAACCAGTCGATAAGATAATCGTCATAGATGTCGTAGAGACCGCAGACGCCGTATATAAGAGGTCGTCCCACCTGGCCCAGGATGGCTTTCTCCCGGTCCGCCCTTTCCGGGTCCATGCAGACCGCCTCGGGGCTCAGGGTGAAGTCGATCCTGACGGGAACGGCCTTTTCCTCCTGGACGGCCAGGTAGATCTGCTGGAACAGCGGGGAGGTGCAGATGTCGCCGTCGGAATAGAAGCGGTAGCGGTAGTTCGTTCCCTGGGGAACTTTGACTTCCACCAGTTTGCGGCCGTTGTACTCGTAATACAGTTCGCCCGTCTCATCGTTGTGATGGCTGATGGCGTGGACTCTTGGCGGTTCGGGACGATCGATGCGTTTCATTGATTTTCCTTTTTCTAGTTATATTGCGACTATTTTATCTTATCGGCAAAACTGTATCAATAGATTTTAAAAACACCCTCTTTTATATTACATTTACCCCGCTTCTTCCCTCCCTCCTCGCGGAAGGGGTAAAATGCTACAATTATTAGACTATGAAAAATATAATTCTTATCCTTTTGAGCGCCCTGGCGCTCTGCTCCTGCGCCGCGGAGCGCGCCTATTGGCGGACCGACCCCGTCGCGGCGCAAAAAGAGGCCGTCGACGAGAACAAGCCCCTTTTGGTCCTCATGTCCGCTCCGGATTGCTCCGCCTGCGAATCCAACTGGATGCGCATCTTCTGCCGCCAGGATTTTTTGTCCGAAGCGTCCAGATCCTGCGTACCGCTGTTCGTTTCCTGCCCCTACCAGGAGCCCTCGAGCCTCTGCAAGGAATGGCGTGAAAAATACGACGCCGAACCCAGCCCCTCGCTGTTCATCATAGAGAGCGACGGCAGCTTCAAGGGCACCGTCCCCTTCCCCTACGGGGACTCCGAAAAATGCCTGAACTCCATCAAGACCCTCCTGGCGGAATGAGCGCGGCCCCCATAATAGAGCTTAAGGACCTGTGCGTTCACCGGACGGAAACTATCCTGAACCACATCGACTGGAAAGTGCTGCCCGGGGAAAACTGGATCATATTGGGCGCCAACGGCGCCGGCAAAAGCACGCTCCTGAATTCCATCACGGCCTACGACTGTTTTTCCGCGGGAACGCTCAGGATAGACGGCCACACCTACGGCGAGTACAACTGGCCGGAGCTCAGGCGCCGCATAGGCTTCGTCTCCGCCGATCTGGAAAGCCGGATAAAGCCCGCCGAGCCGGCCCTGGACGTCATCGTGGGCGGCTATTTCGCCAGCCTGGGGCTCTACGACGAGCCCTCCGACAAGGAATACGACAAGGCCCTGGACATTCTCGCCAAGATCGACTGCCGGGAGCTCAGGAACCGGGCCTGGGGCTACCTTTCCCAGGGCGAAAAAAGAAGGGTGATGATCGGCCGCGCCATGATGGTCGATCCCCTGCTCATAATCCTGGACGAGCCCTGCTCCGGGCTGGACCCCGTGGCCCGGGAACGCTTCCTGAGGTTCCTCCAGAATTTTTCCAGCGACCCCGCCGCCCCTTCCCTCATCATGACCACCCACCACGCGGAGGACATCATGCCGGTCTTCACCCACCTGCTGGCCCTGAAGAACGGCCGCGTGCTCAGGTCCGGCAAGATCGGCGAGGTCATGATAGACGAGATCATCTCGGAACTTTTCGACGCGCAAATAAAAGTCGACCTGAAAAACGGCCGCTACCATCTGAACATCATAAGTTTTAAGGAATAACCATGCCCGTTTTCAACAACGTTCTGGAAGCCATGGGGAAGACTCCCCTCATCAGGCTCAACAAACTGACCACCCTAGCCGACGCCGAGATCCTCGTGAAGTTCGAGGCCCTGAACGTCGGCGGCTCCATAAAGACCAGGACCGCCTACGCCATGATCGAGGCGGCGGAAAAGGACGGCCTCCTGAAACCCGACTCCATTATCGTGGAGCCCACCAGCGGCAACCAGGG
>DBWD01000093.1:0-128 GCA_002308555.1 bacterium UBP3_UBA1247 | reverse complement strand
GAGCAGTACGGCGCGGAAGTCATCCTGGTGGAGGACAAGGGCAACATCGGCGAGGCCATCGACCGCTGCGCCAAGATGGCGGAAGACCTGAAGAAAGGCAATCCCAAGGTCTACATCCCCCAGCAGTT
>DBWD01000073.1:10216-10390 GCA_002308555.1 bacterium UBP3_UBA1247 | reverse complement strand
GGGGGCTGGGGCGGCGACCGCGCCAGCCGCTGCCGTTCCGCCCGCCGCGCCAATCTCGTCAACCCCGACTACATGTACTGCGACTTCGGTTTCCGCGTGGTATTGAACCAGTAAGACCGCCCTTTTCGCTTCAGCGGAGTTTTATATCCTGATTTTTGCTAAAATTATTAATAG
>DBWD01000073.1:224-10144 GCA_002308555.1 bacterium UBP3_UBA1247 | reverse complement strand
CCCGGGATGTGGGATATCGTCGAGATCCTGATAATGGCGGTGGTCTTTTATCTCATGATCTCCTTCGTCTCCAGGACGCGGACGGTCTCACTTCTCAAGGGACTCTGCGTGCTGGCGCTGGTCTACATTCTTGCCAACGCCCTGCCCCTGATGACCATCAGGACGCTTATCTCGGACCTGCTGCCCTCCATCGTTCTGTGCATCGTGATCCTCTTCGCTCCTGAGATGCGCCGCGGCCTGACCGAGCTCGGCAAGAACACCACGTTCAAGCGCCAGAAACAGTCCAACGCGCCGGTGAGGGAGCTCTACAACGCCGTTATCGCGCTCTCGGAGCAGAAATGCGGCGCGCTCATAGCCATCGAGCGGCACGTGGGACTGCACGGCTACGTGGCGCCCTCCGGCGTCATCATCGACGCGGACGTTTCCACGCCGCTTTTGCTGAATATCTTTTATCCCAAGTCGCCCCTGCACGACGGGGCGGTCCTCATTATCGGCAGGAAGATCCACGCGGCGGCCTGCCACGTGCCCTTGAGCACCAAGCAGCTGGCCCAGCTGATGGGCACCAGGCACTGCGCTGGGCTGGGCTTGAGCGAGGAGACGGACGCCCTGGTCATCTGCGTTTCCGAGGAGACCGGGCACATCTCCCTTTTCGAGGACGGCCGCTGGGACAAGAACGTTCTGCCTTCCGCGCTGCTGCAGCGCCTCCTGGAAGCATACGCATAACGGTCCGCAATGCTTTACGCCAGACAATACTCCTACCTTAAGCTGATGACGTGGTGCGACGCTTTCTGCGCCGCCCTGGGCCTGCTTCTGGCCTACGCCCTGCGCTTCGTGCTTTCGGGCTGGTATTCCGCCAACATGTCCGGGCTGCCGGTCTGGTTCCCCGCCATCCTTCCCTACGAGGAGGGCTTCGTCTGGCGGGAGCTTCTCTGGACTCTGCCCGCCGTCATGCTGACCTGGCCGCTGGCTTTGGGGCACCTGGGACTTTACGATCCCGAAAAACAGCACGACTGGAAGGCCAGGCGGATACTGCTTCTGCAGGGCTCGCTTCTGAGCACCGTGACGCTGGTGGTGCTTATTTTCGTTTTCAAGCTGGAGTACGCCGCCCGCGTGGTCATTATCGGCACCGGCTTCATCACCGCGGCCTTGCTGGAACTTAAAGAGCTTCTGCTGAGGAAGCACCGGGGCCGGTCCGAAAGGCAGGATGATTTTCACCTGCTGGTCCTCAGGAAGGGCGAGGAGAGCGAAGGGGAGAGGAAGACCCTGGAGCGCTACGAAGAGTGGGGCGCGAAGCAGGTCTGCGTGCTTTCCCTGGAGAATCTCAGCGAGGAGACTCTGACGAAGGCTCTCATAGACGGCAAGGTGGACGAGATCGCCTGCTTCTGCCCGCTGGAGGAAGTTTTCCGCTTCTGGCCGCTGATCCAGTCGGGCGGCCGCATGGGCTTGCAGACGGTCTGCTATTTTCCCGGGGAGAAAGGCTTCCAGAAGATCGCGGTCAGCGAGAAAAACGGCTTCTGCGCCGTGGCTTTCAACAAGAACTCCGTGGACTTGGGCGCCCTCTCGGTGAAATTCCTGGCGGACAAGATACTCTCTTTGCTTCTGCTCATCCTTCTTTCGCCGGTGTTCCTCGTCATCGCTATCCTGGTCAAGACGGGCAGCCCCGGGCCGGTCTTCTGGCGCCAGATCAGGGTGGGGCGCAACGGCCATCTTTTCACCATGTACAAATTCCGCTCCATGGTGGCGGACGCCGAGGAGCGCAAGGACGAGCTTATCGGCCAGAACGAAGTCGACGGCTGGGCTTTCAAGATGGAAAGGGATCCCAGGGTCACCCGCGTGGGGCGCTTCCTCAGGCGCTTCTCCCTGGACGAGCTGCCCCAGCTCTGGAACGTGCTCTTGTCCGACATGAGCCTGGTGGGGCCGCGGCCCTCGCTTCCCGAGGAAGTGGAAAGCTTCGCCCCCGGCGAGCGGCGGCGCCTATCCATGAAGCCCGGCATGACGGGGCTCTGGCAGGTCAGCGGGCGGCACACGCTGCCCATCGAACGCTGGATCGAGCTCGACTTGGAATACATCGACAACTGGTCGCTCACGCTGGACTGCAAGATACTTTTCAAGACCATAGCCGCGGTCTTCCGCGGGGAGGGACGCTGATCATATGCGCAATGTTCTCTTTCTTTTCCTGACGACGCTTCTCATTTTTCTGTCCGGCTGCGCCTCGCAGAACGAGACGGTCAATTACAACACGGTCTACATGGAGCGCTGCCTGGCCACCGGCATGATGGCGGTGGGCCTGGACGACGAGATCAGGCTGGAGCGCGGGCTCCCGGCCCTGGACGGAATGTACATCGCCAACGTTGAGCCCCGTTCCGCGGCCGACGCCGCCCACATCAAGAGGGACGACGTGCTGCTGCAGGTGGGGGACGCGGAGGTCTACGACAAGGAATCTTTCGCCAAGGCCTTCCTGGCCCAGGAAGGGAAAAAGCGCGTGATGGTCAAGATCTGGCGGAAGGGCGGCATTTTTAATTTCGAGCTTCCCTTGACTTTCTGATGCCCGAGATCCTGGTTATCGACATCGGCAACACGAGGATCGCCTGCGGCCTTTTCGCCCGGGGAAAGATTCTTAGCCAGACCCATCTGCCCAAGCTTACTCTCAAGGGCGTGGCCGACCTTGTCCGCGGCCGGGATCTGGGCGGCTGCGTTTTCGCCTCCGTGGTCCCCGCCGAGACCGCCAAATTGGAGAAGATCTGGGCGAAGGCGGGCAAAGGGCCAATCTGCCGCCTGAACTGGGAGGTCGTCGGCGCGGCCCTCAGGAACAAAATAAAAGTTTTGAAGATGACCCCGGGGGACGACCGGGCCGCCAACGCTTATCTGCTTAGCAAGCGCGGCCTGTTCCCGGCGGTCTCCGTGGACGCTGGCACGGCCCTGACCGCGGAAGTTTTGGACTCCGGGGGCGTTTTCCTGGGCGGGCTCATCGCCCCGGGGGAGGCGCTGCAGCGCGATAGCCTCCAGGGGCGCACGGCCCAGCTGAAGGACCTGGGGAAAAGCGGGCTCCGCAAGCTCGTGGGCAACACTTCGGAAGCGGCCATCACCGCCGGGGTGGAAGGTCTCGCGGTGCTGGGGCTCCTGGGCTGGCTGGCCGAGACGGAGAAGGAAGTTTTGAGGAAGAAGTTCAGGGCGGTGGTCTTCACCGGAGGCGGCGCGGAGCTTTATTACAAGGCGGCGAAGAAACGTTTCCCCTCCGCTTCCCTGGAGCCGAACTTCACCTTGAAGGCCCTGGGCTTTTCCTTTTACGACGAGAAGATGAGGAAGCTTTTCGCCAAACTGCAAAATGTGAGATTCTGACGTGCGCTTACGGCTGGAAAACATTACGAAAAGCTTCGGCGGGCCTCCCGTCCTGAAAGATCTCAGCGTTACCGTGGAGAACGGGGAGTTCTTCTTTCTCCTGGGTTCTTCCGGCTGCGGAAAATCCACGCTGCTCAGAATGATCGCCGGACTGGCGGGCCCCGACGAGGGTAGGATCTTTTTCGACGACCGGGACGTGACGGACCTGCCCGCGGAGAAAAGGGGCGTGGGACTGGTCTTCCAGAATTACGCCCTCTGGCCGCACATGACGGTCTGGGACAACGTGGCCTTCGGCCTGGAAGCCCGGGGCGAGAAAAAGCGCGCCGTGGAGGAAAAAGTCGCGAAAGTCCTGGGGGAGGTCCGCCTGGAAGGTTTCGAGAAACGCTTTCCCGGGGAGTTGTCCGGCGGCCAGCAGCAGCGGGTCGCCCTGGCCCGGGCGATCGTGATAGAGCCGGCGCTGGTCCTGCTGGACGAGCCATTGAGCAACCTGGACGCCGGGCTGCGGCTGGAGATGCGCTCCGAACTGCGCCGGATCCACAAGGCCCTGGGCGTCACCATGGTCTACGTGACCCACGACCAGAAGGAGGCGCTCTCCCTGGCGGACAGGGTGGCGCTGCTCAACAAGGGCGGCCTGGAGCAGGTGGGCACGCCGGCTGAGCTCTACAAGCGCCCGAAGACCAGATACGCCGCCTCGTTCCTGGGGGAGACCAATTTCCTCAAGGGGACCTTCAGGGGCCGCGGGGAAGGCGGCTGGCGCGTGGAGACGCCCTTCGGGGAGGTCCTCATTGGGGAAGAGCGGGTCTTCGCCCCGGAGGAAAACGCTGAGGCCGAAGTGAGCGTACGCCCGGAGAGCCTGAGTTTCCAGGGGCCGGAGGACGCGCCGTCTTTCGAGGCGGAAGTTTTGGAAAACAATTTCTTGGGCGGCACCACCCAGCTGGTCCTGCGGGCCTTCGGGCAGCGGATCACCGCGGAGACCATTTCCGGCGCCTTCCACCTCAAGCCGGGCGACAACGTGAGGCTGTGGCCCAAGGCGGACGAGATCACGGCCTACGGCCAAGAGGCTTGAATGCGCGAGAGTTTCTGGCAGCGTTTCGGCACGGGCGTTTTTTTGGCGGCGCTGGCGTTCTTTTTCTTTTGCTTTCTCATTCTGCCCCTGGGCGACATTTTCGTCTCCTCCTTCTGGGAAAACGGCAGTTTCACTTGGGCCTATTTCGCGGCGGTCTTTAAGAATCAGGGCGTCCGGGAGTCCTTCCTCAACAGTTTGGCCATAGGGCTCGCGGTCACTTTGCTGACCACGCTGCTGAGCCTGCCGCTCGCCTATATCCTCACCTGGCTGGAATTCCCCCTGAAACGGATCTTCCAGGGGCTTATATTGCTCCCCATGGTCATGCCGCCCTTCGTGGGCGCCCTGGGCATGCGCTATCTTTTCGCCCGCTGCGGCTCTGTCAACATCATCCTTTCCAACCTGGGTCTTCCGTCGGTGGACTTCCTGGGCGGCGGCGGCATGGCCGGCGTGATCCTTCTGGAGGCGCTGCATCTCTATCCCATAATGTATCTGAACGTGGCGGCCTCCCTGGCCAGCCTGGACGAATCCCTCATAGAGGCCGCCAGGAGCGCCGGGGCGGGGACCTTCACCATCTGGCGCAAGGTCATATTGCCGCTCTTTCTGCCGGGCTATTTCGCCGGGGCCATAATAGTTTTCATCTGGGCTTTCACGGACCTGGGCACGCCGCTCATTTTCGAGTTCCGCAACTGCCTGGCCGTTAACGTTTTCGACCGGGTGACGGACATGCATTCCAACGCGGCGGGCTACGCCCTGGTCTGCGTCATGCTGGCTTTCAGCTGCCTGTTTTTCCTGGTCAGCAAGAACCTCTCGAAGGGCGTCCGGGTCATCTCCACTTCCAAGGGCGTCCAGGGGTCTTCCGCGAAAAAGGTCTCCCTTAAACTTCTGGCCGCGGTTTACGTTTTTCTGATCGCAACCTCCGTCCTGGCCCTCCTGCCGCACATCAGCGTCATTCTGGTGGCTTTGTCCGACAAGTGGTTCATGACCGTCCTGCCGGAGAGCTGGACCCTGAAACATTTCGCCGGGGCCTTCACCCACAAGCTGGCGGTCTCCGGCATCCGCAATTCGCTTTTCCTGAGCTCCTTCGCCACGTTGGTGGACATCTTCCTGGGCGTGGCCCTGGGCGCGCTTCTGGCCAAGAGGAAAGGCTTCTGGCGGGAGGCGGTGGACGTTTTGGTCATGCTGCCTTTGGCCATCCCGGGCATCGTGCTGGCTTTCTCCTACGTCTCCTCTTTTTCCGGCAAGACTTTCCCGCTTTTGACCCTGGACCCCCTGAAGGATCCCGCGGCCCTGCTAATAATCTGTTACAGCATCCGGCGCCTGCCCTACATCGTGCGCTCGGTCTACGCCGGCTTCCAGCACGTGGGCGAGAGCATGGAGGAGGCCGGGCGAAGCCTGGGGGCCGGACTTTTCACCGTGGCCCGCAGGATAACCCTGCCCCTTTTGTCCTCCCACATTCTGGCGGGGGCCATACTGACTTTCGCCTTCTGCATGTTCGAGGTGGGGGCCACGATCATACTGGCCGCCAGGGAATGGGATTACCCCATCAGCAAAACCATTTACGCCCTTAACATGCGCCTGGGGGACGGGCCCTGCATCGCCTCCGCCATGGGCGTCATAGGCATGGTTCTCCTGGGCTCCTGCCTGCTTCTCACCGCCGCGCTTCTGGGCCGCAAGATGGGCGAGATGTTCCGCGGCTCCTCCTCCTGAAAAAGAGCTTTCCACACGCGCGTCAATTTATGTTAAAATATATAGATAACGCGTAAAACTAAAATATTTGGAGAAAAAAACATGAACAAGATCCTTACCCTTTCCCTTTGTCTTCTGTTCGCCATGGCGGGCTGCAAGAAAGCCGCCGATAAGACGCCCGCTTCCCAGCAGGACGCCCAGCAGGCCGCGCAGCGGGCTCTCATGGAGCAGATGAACGACCCCGACTTCCAGGCCATGCAGACCATCGCCAAAGAGGCGCTGCAGAGCGAAGACTGGGAGGGCGCGATCGCCAAGCTCGACGAGTTCGCCGGCAAATTCGAGGAAGACTCCCGGAACATGAAGGCCGCCAAAGGCATGAAATTCACCTTCCTGCTCTTCGCCAGAAAGATCGACGAGGCCAAGCAGCTGGGCGAATCCATTCCCGAGGTGCAGGAGGAGCTCAAGAAAGGCCAGGATCTCTACAGCGAATCAAGCATCAACATGCTGGAAGCCAGCGCCCTCATGAGCGTCGGCAAGATCGACGAGGCGGAAAGCAAGCTTGACGCCGTCTTCGGGGACGCCAACACCACCGTCGACCAGAAGCAGAGGATCTTGCTTACCAAGGCCATGCTCGCCCTGCGCGCCAAAGGCGACTCCGAGAGCTTCGAGAAGCTGACGGAAGAAGCCATCGCCCTGGATCCCGAAAGCGAGCTGAGCAAGCAGGCTACCGTCCAGCTGGAGACGGTCAAGAACATGATCAAGGAAAGCAAGCAGGAGCAGGAAAAGGAAGTCGAGCAGGAAGTCAGCGAGGAACAGGAAGAAGCCATAAAGGAACCGGCCGAATAAGCCGAATACTGTCAGGTCCCAAGCATGAAAAAACTTTTGCTCATTCTTTTCTGCCTCGCCCTGGCCCTGGCCGGCTGCAAAAAGGCCCCGGAGCGGGCAGCCGCTTCCGGCGGTGATCCCGGGGAAGCCGGGGCCATGGTCTCCCTTGAGATCAACCAGCTGATGAAAGAAGCCCTGGAGACGGACGATTTCAAAACGCTCAACGGCAAACTGGACGCTTTGATGGAGAAGTTTTCCTCCGACGAAAACATAAAGCCGTCGATCTACGGAGCCAAATTCATGGCGCTGCTTTTCGACGAGGATTTCCAAGGCCTGGAGAAAATGGTCGAAGACATGGACGATCCGGACCTTAGGGCGGAATACGAGGGATATGTCGGCGACGAGCACCCCTCGGGCGCGATCAAGCTGACCAAAGCGCGGTTCTGCTACAGCTTCGGTCTGGAAGAAAGGGGCGACGCCATAGTTGAGGACATTGTCAAAAACGAAGAGAGCAAGGTTTTCAAGCAGATGGCGCTGATCATGTCGGGAAAAAAATACTACGAGAAAAAAGACGTGGAGAATTTCAAAAAGATCATCGAGGCCGTCATCGCCGTCGACCCAACCAACATGATCTCCCGAAGTTTCTCGGAGGATATGGACCTCGTGATCGAGAAGATGATGTCCGAGGAAGAGGACGGCGAAGTTCCGGAACAATTTTAACAACGCGAAAATAACTCAAGGAGACATACGAAATGATGAAAATCAATCTGCTAGTTTTGGCCTTGGCGCTTCTGACGCTGAGCGCCTGCAAGAAACAGGAAAACACCAACGTCAACCCCTCCCAGGAGGATGAGACCCAGGCGGTCGAGACCGCGTCCGAGACTTCCGAGGACGTTGTGACGCCGGAAGACGACGGCATCTGGACCGTCAACATGGAATTCGCCAAGAAGATCGCCGAGGAAAAGAACATCGACCTGATGATCCTCTTCACCGGCTCCGACTGGTGCATCTGGTGCAAGCGCATGGCCGAGGAGATCTTCAGCGACGAGACCTTCCAGAACGAGGTCGTCAAGAAGTTCGTGCCCGTGAAGCTCGACTTCCCCAGCAGGATCAAGTTCCCCGAGGAGATCCAGAACGCCTACCGCGCCGAGCAGAAGAAATACGGCATCAAGGGCTATCCCACGGTCATTCTGGCCGACAGCAAAGGCGGCGCCTTCGCGGCCTGCGGCTACCAGCCCGGCGGCGGGGAAGCCTTCCTGCAGACTTTGGACTCCAAGCTGGAAGCCAGGCAGGCCCTGGCTGAAAAGGCCGCCGCCGCTGAAAAGGGCGGGGAAGCCGAAGCCAAGGAGCTTTACACGGCCCTGGAGGAATACACGGAAGAATACAAGGACTTCCCCTGCATCAAGGACGGCCTGGCCAAATATTACGACATCTGCAAGGAAAAGAGCCCGGAACTTTCCCGCGCCGTGGAAAGAGAGCGCAAAGTCAGGGAAGAGCTCGCGGAACTGGACAAGCAGTATTCCCTGGGCGAGGGCTACGACCCCTCCGACATCTCCGCCGAAACGGCCCCGCAGGCCGAGGCTGACTACCGCGCCCTCATCGCCAAGTACGGCCTGGAAGGCCAGCAGAAGCAGGAGATCCTGCTCAAGCTGGCGCTGCTCTACACCATGATCCAGGAAAGCGAGAAGAGCGACGCCATCGTGGAGGAAGCCGTGGCGGTGGCCCCGGATTCCGAAGTGGCCGAGACGATCAAGAGCGCCAAGAAGCGCATGGAAATGGAAGAGCTCATGGAAAAGCTGACCCAGTTCATCATCGACGACCAGAAGGACGAGGCCGTGAAGGCTATCGACGAGAGGCTCGCCAAGGAAGACGACATAAACTACCAGATCGACCTCACCAGCACCAAGGCTGAGATCCTGGTCCTCTTCGACGACATCGAGGGCGCCAAGGAGAATTTCCAGAAGTGCGTCGACATGTGCGGCAACGAGGAGGCCACCGAGCAGTTCAAGACCCGTCTCAACGAGCTCGACCCCTTCAACAAGGCCGTCACCCAGTCCCAGCTTTTCTTAATGCGCGGCGATCCCCAGGGCATGGTGGACGCCATCGACAAAGCCATCGCCGAGCATTCCCCGGATCCGGCTTCCCTGCAGAAAGCCTACTTCATGCAGGCCCAGGCCTACGCTGAGACCAGGAACGAGGTCAAGGTCACCGAGGCCCTGCAGAAATCCATCGACGCCATGCCCGACAGCGAGCTGGCCGAAGGCCTCAGGAAGAACCTGGAAGCCATCAAGCTTCAGACCGAGCGCCAGAAGCAGGCCATAGAAAAGATGGCTCAGGAAAGGGCCGCCCAGGCCGAGGAAGAAGCGGACGGCGGACAGGAAGAGGAACAGGGAGAATAACGTTCAGCCATGCCGGCGAAAACGCTCCAACTGCCTCTGACTCCCGAGAAGATCGCGGAACTGCGCTCCGGAGAGCTGGTCTTGCTCTCCGGCGTTATATACACCGCCCGGGACGCCGCCCACAAAAGGCTGTGCGAAGCGCTGGCCAAGGGTGAGGCGCTGCCCTTCCCTGCGGAGGGGGCGACCATCTATTACACCGGACCCACGCCGGCCCCGCCCGGCGCCGTCATCGGCTCCGCCGGGCCCACCACCGCCTACCGCATGGATCCTTACGTGGAGCCATTGCTGAAGGCGGGCGTCCTCGGCATGATCGGCAAGGGTGCCAGGAAAGGAAACGTGCCCGAGCTAATCAAGACTTACAAGGCGGTCTATTTCGCCGCGCCGGGAGGCTGCGGCGCCCTTCTGGGCAAACGGATAGTTGAATGCGAGATCATAGCCTATCCCGATCTCGGCACGGAAGCCGTGAGGAAATTGAAAGTCGTGGACTTCCCGGTCTTCGTGGCCCAGGACAGTTTCGGCAACAGCATTTATTAACGAACCACATATGACCATTATGAAAAACCTCTTTCTGACAGTTGCCGCGGCGCTCTTCTGTGTTTCGGCGC
>DBWD01000073.1:0-141 GCA_002308555.1 bacterium UBP3_UBA1247 | reverse complement strand
GCAAAGATCTTGCGTCCGGCGAACCGACATCCGTCGTCATCGAGGTGCGTGATATGGACGACCCCGAATACGGAGCGACCCTTATGAAACTGGATGCGCCCTACGATGACGGCTATTTCTACTGGAATTACTACGCCCCGG
>DBWD01000127.1 GCA_002308555.1 bacterium UBP3_UBA1247 | reverse complement strand
ATGATGTCGAAGCCGCCGGTGTTGCGGTAGTCCTTGACGAAGGCCGGGGTGAGCTCGACGAACTTGTTCTCGATCAGGCCGGAGGGGCCGCCCAGGAAGCCGATGAGCGCGCTCTTTGGGGAAGCGGCGCGGATGCCGTCCAGGATGCCCGAAACGACGTTGTGGCCGCCGGGAGCCTGGCCGCCGGACAAAACGACGCCAACTCTGAAGGGCTTGGTCTCAGCCTTGGCGGATTTCGCGAAGGTGAGCGTCGGCTTGCCGTAGATGTGCGGGAAAAGCTTTTTGATCTTGGCGGCGTCGGCGACGGACTTGGTCGTTTTCACCACCGGTTTGGCCTGGACCTTGAGGCCTTCCTTTTTGAAGAGGGCCGGAAGTTTCGGCTGGTATTTGGCGCGATTCTGGGTAAAACTGGATTTTGTCATACCTCGTTCCTTAATTTGGTTTTTGGTTAAATATGTTTCAGCATAATTTTCGCAGTTCGTCAAAAAGCGCGGGGTTCGCGCCCAGGCAGTCGTAGGTCCCGGGGATCTTGCCCGGCCTGGCCTCGAAGAAGCCTCCCGCCTCCTCCAGGATCAGGGCGCCCGCCGCGAAATCCCAAAGGTAGAGGCCCAGGTCGCGGTAGGCGTCGCAGCGCCCTTCCGCGAGCGCGCAGAGATCCAATGTGGCGCAGCAGTTGAAGCGCACGCTGTGGATCCTCGAAACGATCTTTTCCAACGAGCGCCAGTGTTCCAGGAAGTCCGCGGATTTCCCGCAGCCCACGAAGACCATGGCGTCTTTCAGTTCTCCGGTGTCAGAAACCTTGATCCGTTTCCCGTCCCGGTAGGCGCCCTCCCCTTTCAGGGCCCAAAAGTCGACGCCCCGCAAAGGATCGTGTATGACGCCGGCCAGGGGGCTCCCCTGCCAGTAAAAGGCCGCGGTCACCGCGAAGTACGGGATGGCGTGGGAGAAATTGATGGTGCCGTCCAGAGGGTCCACGACCCAGCTCCCGCCCTCTTTGGAAAGCTCGCCGCCTTCCTCCTCGCCCAGGATATGGTCGCCGGGGCGCGCGGCGGCAAGGAACTTCCTGATGGCTTCCTCGCTCGCGGTGTCGGCGTAGGACTTGATGTCGTGGGGCAGACGCTCCTTCACGAGGGTGAGGTCGCCGAAAGCCTCTTTCAGCTTCTCCCCTCCCCTGCGGCAGGCTTCCCTGGCGGTCTCCAATATCGTTTTGGTGTCCGGAGCGTTCGTCATTTCGCTTCGCTCTCCGTCACGATGTCGCCCAGCCCGAGCTGGGTGAGGTTCGGCACTATCTTGTACATGGCCACCAGGGCGCGCAGGGCCTTGACGCCCTCCTCCAGGTCTTTCCTGTTGGTCAGGAATTCCCTGATCTTGTCCGCCTCGGAGCGGATGACGTTGGGGTTGATGCTGGAGACCGTGGTGTTCTCAAGAAGCGAGTTCATGTCGGACAGGGCGTACTGCTGGCGCCAGTCAACCACGTTCATGTATTTCTCGAAACTTTCCTGGGCGCTCTTCAGGAGCGTCAGTTTCTCCGTCAGCTGCTGCAAGCCGTCCACGATGGCCGGCGTGGGGTTCTTCTGCCTGATGACGGTCAGGGCCGCCACCAGGTCGCTGTACTGCTTGACGACCTTTTTCAGCTCCGCGTGGATCTTCTGGTTGTTCTCCCTTTCCGAGGAACTGTAGGCGTACATCTTTTTCAGGAGCGCCTTGAGATTTTTGATGGAGTTGTTGAGGTTATAGGAGGAGTCGATCTTCTGCACCTTCTGGTTCTTCTCGATGATGGTGTGCTTGCTGGCTTGGATGGCCAGGGCGTCCAGGGCGTCCACCGCCGCCCGCAGGACCGAATCGTAGGTCTCGGCGTTCTTGGGCGCCGGGTTGGACAGCTTGACTTTCTGCGGCCCCTCGGTCCTGGGCTTGGTGTCGAACTCCAGGTCGTAGTTGGCCATCACTTCCCTGATGACGTTGTTTTCCAGGGCCAGTTTCCTCAGCAGCTCGTCCTCGCTCAGGGCCAGGTTGTAGAGGGCGAAGGTCCAGTATTTCTTGGCGTCCGTGGCCAGGGTGGAAGGCCCGTTCTGGCAGTTGGCGAAGAAGCGGAGCGTGTTCTCCCATTCCTCGGCGGTGTAGAGGATCATGCCGTACATGAAGTTGAACTCCGGATTGGAGCCGTAGGCTTCCATGCAGCGCTCGAAGAAAGTCCTGGCCTCGGCGTAATTCTTGGCGGCGTACAGTTCCTTGGCCTTGAAGAAATAGCATTCCATGAGCCGCTTCCTGTCGATGATGGGATGCATGGGGCGCATGGCCAGATATTTCTGGTAATAGCTCAGGGCCAGGCCCAGGTCCTGGTTCTCGTAGGCCGCGTCACCCAGGGCGGCGTAGCATTCCTCCAGTTTGTCCGCCATGGCCACCTTGACGGCGGGGTCCTCCTGGATGGCCATCTCGATCTTGGTCAGCGCCGCGTGATAACTCTTGTTCTGGAAAAGCTCGTTGGCCTGGTTGGTGAAGAGCCTGGCGCTGCACTCCCTTCTGAGTTTCTGAACGACTTCCTTGACTTTTTCGTATTCCTTCGTCTGGGAGTAGCCGCGCTCCAGAAGGTCTATCATCTGCACCACCGCCAGCTCGTTGCCCATGGCCTGGGTGCCCAGGATCTCCTTCACCTGCTGCTGGGCCCTGATCTCGTTGATCTGGGCGCCGGTCTTGTTAAGGGATTCGTCGATGCCCGCGGAGGCGGAGGTGCCGCCGTATTCGTTCCTGATCTTCAGGTAAATGTTGTAGGCCTCCTCGTAGCGCTGGCCGATCTCCGCGTCCTGGGCGGTCTTCAGAAGCGCCTTGGCGTCTTCCTCCCTGAGGGCGTTGGCCTGTTCGCGGCAGGCGTTGACCCTCGGCTGGTAGATATCCATGGCCTCGGGGTACTTGCTGGTCAGCTGGTTGAGATGGTTGTTCATCTCGTTCCACTGGTGCGAATTTTTGAAGTTCTCCGCCAGGTTCATCTCTTTTTCCGATTCCTCCCTGGTCAGGTCGATGATCTTCTGCTTGGCCGACTGGAACAGCGTGGAGCTGGGATAGTTCGCCATCAGCTGGCGGAGCCTTTCTATGGCGGCGTCGAACTGGCTGAGCTCGCAGAATTTGTTGGCGTCGTCCATAAGTTTCTTGGAGCGCATCTCGATGAGGAAGGGATCGCTGGCCTTTTCAAGGACCGTCAGGCGCTCCTTGACCTTGGAGTTCGGGAAGACCTTCTGGATGTTCTCGATGATCTTCTGGCACTTGGCGTAGTCCTCCTTCTTGAAAGCGTCCTCCGCCGCCTTGGCGATGTCGTCCGACAGCTCCGTCTCCATGTTCTCGTAAACGCTGGTCTCGGACTTCACCGCGTCCAGGGGCAGCGTGGCCTTGGTAAGGGGCTCGCCTTTCACGTCCGCCGAGTAAAGGTAGCCCTCCTGGTCGATCCAGAAAGTCTTGTTGCCGGTGATGCCGTAGGTCTCGGGAGTGGCGCACAGCTCGAAGCCGTCCTCGTTGGCGCGCTGGACGGTCAGAAGGTAGCCCTTCCTCAGCGGCTGGTCCGCCAATTCCCTCAGGGTCTCCTCCCGGTAGTCGATGTTCTCCAGCTGCTCGAAGGTGGCGTATTCGCCGTCCAGGTCGTTGTTGACGTCGATCAGGATGGCGTTCCTGACGTAGATCTGCGCCGTCACGACGTTGTTGAGGAAGCGGCCGATGAAAGCCTCGTTGCGCACGATCCGGTTCTTGTTCATGTCGTTCCAGAACAGGGTGCCCACGACCGCGCTGATGGCGATCCACCACAGGAGCGAGCAGACGATGCCGGTCCAGGCGCTGCGGCGGGAAGAGCCGTTAATGTTCGGCTTCGCCAGCGCGATGATGCCGAGAATAAATCCGATCAGTTGTCCGCAAAGCAAAATGAGCGGACCGCAGCAGCCGAAGATCACGGAAAGCCTGGCGGTGGTGTCCACCTGCTCGCGCCTCTCCTCCACTTCCATGGCCACCGCGTCGATGGAGGAGACGGAAGCCATGGAGCTGCCCGGGGAGACCACCATCTCGTTGAAGCGGGAATAATCCTCCCCGCCCGGCATCTCCTCCGCCTTCACGAATCCGGCGCCGGCATTCCGGGGCTCATCCTCCTTGTCGGATACCACGGCGTCCTGGACCAGAAGGAGCCTGACGCTTCCCAGCTCGATGGAATTGCCCACCCTCAGCTGGGCCCTGTTGACCGTCCGGCCGTTGAAAAGGAAACCGAGCCCGCTGATGTCCTCGGCGAACCAGGCCCCTTCCAGGTAGAAAAGCGTCACGTGATAGGGCGCCGCCCCGGGCAGGCAGACGATGTTCTCGGCCGCCGAGCCCACGGTGGCCGCGGTCCCCTTAATGAGGAGCACGCGGCTTTCCTTAGTGTTAGGCTGAACGATCAGTTGCATAAAAAAATATCAGCGTATGGCGAAAAGTGAGTAGCCCCACTGGTTCAAAAGTTCTTCCAGCGTTCTGACCGGGAAGCCCAGAACGTTGTAATAGTCGCCGTCGATGGCCGAGATTATGAGCGAGCCGCCGTCCTGGATAGCGTAAGCCCCAGCCTTGTCCAGCGGGTCCTCCAGGGAGAAGTAGCGCTCGATCTCGGGCCTCGCGAGCCGGCACATGGTCACTTCCGTGGCCGCGAAATTGGAGATGGTCTCCTGCCGTCCCTTTTCCAGCTTGACGAGCGTGAGCCCGGAGTAGACCATGTGGGTCCTGCCCTGCAGTTTTTCCAGCATGGCGTAGGCTTCCTCCATGTCCCGGGGCTTGCCGAAAATCTCCCGCTCCAGGACCACGATGGTGTCGCAGCCCACTATGACGGCGGTCTTCTCCCGGTCGGCGACCTTTTCCGCGGCGGACAGGGCCTTCTCCCTGGAAAGCCTGTGCACCAGAGGAATGGGGTCCTCGGCGCCGGTCAGCTTTTCGGAGACCTCGGGCAGCACCACCTCGAAGGGCGCCTTCAGAAGCTGAAGCATCTTCTGCCGGCGGGGCGAGGCGGAGGCCAGGATGAAACGTTCGGGGTAAGCGTACATGGCGGTTATTTCCTAAGCTTGTCGAGATGATCCCAGATCAGTTTGGCGGCGCCGTAGATGCCGGCCGTGTCGCCCAATTCGGAAACTTTGATGACGTACTTGGCCGGGCAGTCCGGGGAAACGTAATAGCGGGAAAGCTGCTTCTGCAGCTTGGGCAGGAAGAAGTCCGCGGACTTGAACATGCCGCCGCCCAGGGAAATGACGTCCGGGTCGTAGCACTTGGTCAGGTTGTAGATCAGCAGGGCCAGATATTTCATGCAGTCGTCGATGAGGCGCTTGCACAGGAAGTCGTCCTCGTAGTGGTCGACCATGTCCTTCACGTTGAAGTCCGGCACGTCGTTGTTCTTGTAGCGTTCCTGGACCTGCGCGATGGTGAGCTTGGGATATCCGCCCAAAACGCTCGGCACGCCCACCTGCATGGAAAGATGGGCCCGGCCGATCATCTTGCCGGGAGAGATGAAGCTTTCCGCGCAGCCGAAGTTGCCGCAGCTGCAGGCCACGTTGGCGCCGTCGGGGCAGACGATGGTGTGGCCGACTTCCACGGCGTTGAAGAAGGGGCCGTGCATGACCTTGCCGTCAAGCACCAGGCCCGAGCCGAGGCCCGTTCCCAATGCCAGGGCCAGGAGGCACTTCGCGCCCTGGCCGGCGCCTTTCCAGTATTCGCCCAGGGCGATGACGTTGGCGTCGTTGTCTATCTGCGAGGGAACGCCCGCCTGCTCGGAAAGGAACGCGCCCAGCTTCGTGCCGGTCCAGTTGGGAATGTGGGCCTGCATGTAGTCTATGGTGCCGGTGGAGTTGTTGACAGTTCCGGGCGAGCCCGCGGCGATGCCCACGATCTTTTTGCCGCTGCCCTTCTGGGCGGAGATGATCTTCCTCAGGGAATCAAGCAGGGCGTCGCGCCCTTCGGCGGCGTGGGAGGGAGTGATACTGAAGTCCGCGATGTTGCCCTCGCGGTCCACCAAGTCCGCTTTCAGGTTGGTTCCGCCGATGTCGATGGCCAGCACGTATTCTTTGTCGTCTTTGTACATTTTCTCTCCTTGATGTCAGGCTTTGGAAAGCATGTCCGCCAGGGCCTGCAGTTTTTGATTCTTATCCTGGGCTTCCGCCAGTTTGGCTTTTTCCTTTTCTATGACTTCCGCCGGGGCGTGGGCCGTGAAGCTCTCGTTCCCCAGTTTCTTTTCCAGCGTCTCGATGTATTTGGTGACCTCGGCCAGCTGTTTGTCCACCTTGGCTTTTTCCGCGGCGATGTCAACGCTGCCGTCAAGCTTCAGATAGATGGTGGCGTCCGGGGTGACCTGGCAGGGCATGGCGCCGGAGGGCGTGAAGTCCTTCGCTATCTCGAGGCTGCCCGCCGTCAGGAAGCGCGTCAGGGTCTCCCTCTCCCCTTCCAGGAACTCCGCCATCGCGGCCGTTTCCGGACGCAGTATGAAGGAGGCCTTCTGGCCGGGGCCGATGTTGAAGGCGCTGCGCATGCTGCGGCCCAGGCTGATCAGCTCGTACTTGCGGAGCACCATGTTCAGGCGCTCCTCGGAGCACCAGCCGCCCGCCGTCTCGGGCCAGTCGGAGGTGATAAGCAGCGCTTTCGGCGTCCCGGTGATCTCCTGAAGGTTGGACCAGATCTCCTCGGTCTCGAAGGGCATCATGGGATGCAAAAGCGCCAGGGCCGTTTTCAATACCGCCGCCAGCACGGCCTGGGTGGAGGCTTTCTTTTCGCCCTCCGAGCGCAGGACCGGCTTTATGGCTTCCAGATACCAGTCGCAGAATTCGTTCCACATGAAGTCGTACATCTTGTTGGCGTACTCGTGGTAGCGGTAGGCCTCGATGCTGGCGGTCACGTCACTGACAGTTTCTTCCAAGCGCGTGAGGATCCATTCCTCGTCGGCGTTCAGGGGCGCGAGCCTGTTTTCCTCCAGGGCCTTCTTCAGTTCCGGCAGGGTGTAGAGCGGCGTCTTTTCGTCCAGGTTCTGCATGGCGAAGCGGGAGGCGTTCCAGACCTTGTTGCCGAAGTTGCGGCCGATCTCGAATTTCGCGCTGGTCAGGAAGGCCAGGCCCTCCTTCTTCTGCGTCTCCTCGTTGGCCCATCTCGTCGCCATGGTCTTCTTGCAGCTGGGGCAGACGAGAGTCTCGGCCTTCATGTTCTTTTCGTTCTGCGGGAATAGCGTCTCGCAGTGGGGGCAGCGGTACTGCACCGGCACGCGCATGTCCTGGGTATCGGACGACATCTGGGTCATGGAGAACCTGAGGGCGTCCGCGCCGTACTGCTCGATGATGTCCTCCGGATCCACGCCGTTGCCCTTGGATTTCGACATGCGCTTGCCCATGCCGTCCAGGATCGTCACGTGGATCATGACGTTATGGAAAGGCACGCTGTGGGTGTTGAAATGCGCGGTCATGACCATGCGGGCCACCCAGAGGCTGATGATGTCGCGGTTGGTGATGAGCACGTCGTTGGGGTAGAAGGTCTCGAACCTTTCGTTCTTGTCCGGCCAGCCCAGGGTGGAGTGCGGCCACAGGGCCGAGCTGAACCAGGTGTCCAAAACGTCCTCCTCCTGCCTCACGTCGGCGCCCAGAAGCTTTTCTTCCGGCTTGAAATTCTCGATGGAGGAGCACAGCAGCCATTGATCGTGGTCCTCGTCGCGGCGCCAGCTGATCTCGTCGCAGTTGCCGAAGCAGGCCTTCAGCGCGTCCTCGTCGACGCCCT
>DBWD01000049.1:19117-26967 GCA_002308555.1 bacterium UBP3_UBA1247 | reverse complement strand
AGGCACGCCGGATCTTGGTTCATCGCTCCGGGTGCGACGGGAAGCGGCAAAAGCGCCGACGATCCCAGCGGCGATCTCATCAAAGCTTTGGAGGAAGTCGTCCCCGGCCAGACCGTCAACCTGGCGGCGGGGGAATATTCCTTGGCCCAATACCACAACCAGTACGACATCTGGGGCGAAGGCATGACGGCGCTCTGCTTCGCGGTGGACAACGTCACGCTTAAGGGCGCCGGCCCCGACAAGACCGTCATCATCATCCCCGACGGCTACGTCGGCGTAAGGATGGAAAGGGACGGCGCGGCCCTGGAAGACCTGATGATCATGCAAGGCGGAAAGCCGCTTCCCAATTACCGCTACAATTGGCATATGCAGGGCGCTCTCTGCGCCTGCAACAAAACTGGCATGAGCATACGGAACGTCGCTATCTACAGCCTGCAGGGCACGGACGAACCCTATACCAGGCCTCTTTCGATCTACAGCGTCACGGACTTCTCGGCGCGCAACGTCTGCGTTCTGGCGCCCAGCTGCGCCAGCCCTGTTTTCCTTGATGCTGTCAGCGGCTGCGCCATTAACGACGCGACCGTCGTCTGCGCCAACGGGGAAGGGCAGCCGGCCGTTTACGTGGGCAACTGGCCCTGGGGCGCCAGCGATGGCCTAAGCTTCGGCGGCCTTTTGATCGCGGACGCCTGCAGGCCCTTTACGGTGGAGGAGGATAACGAAGTCTTCATCGAAGACTCCATCTATTACGACTGCGAAAAGGAAAGCGATTTCAGCTTGAAGGCCGACGTCGCCGAGACAAACTGCGTGTATTACGCGGCTGGCACCGAGGATCCGGATTTCCAGGATGTGGACGGCTACATGCTGACCGCCATGAATCCGGTCTACGAGAACGTCGGCTGGCGCGCGGTCCCCGAACCCGCCGTCTTCGCTTTGCTCCTGGCCCTCGCCGCGCTCCGTTTCCGCGAACGCTGAAAAAATCTTTTTGTTTTCCGAAGGGAGAGGGGGGATCTATGCCGCGCTCCGGCATCGTACGCGCTGAAAAAAATAGGCGGAACGCCGCGCGTCCTTGGTTTAAAACCGGCTCAGCGCAGCTGCGCTATCAAAAGCGCGGCCATGAAAAGGAAAAGCAGCGCCATGCCGATCCTGATCGGGAAGGCGCCCTTCCTTTGGACCTTCAGCATGAACTGCGACCTTAGGCCGAAAGCCGCCAGGAAAGTCAGGACGACCAGCGGCAGCGCGAAAAGCGAATTGTAGAAGACCAGCCACAGCCAGGCCGTCACCTGGGCCGGGTTGTTCTTGATGATGAGGTTGATGGTGGGGATGTAGACCTGGCCGGTGCAGACGGACTCCAGAAGCGAGACCAGGAAGCCCGCCAGGAAGACGCCGAAGAGCCAGCGCTTTTTGCCAGCGTAGGAGGAGAGGATCTTCGTGATCATGGACCTCAGTCTGGGCGGCAGCTTCAAGGTCAGGTCCTCGCTTTCCTTGGCGCCGGTGCCGCTTCTCTTAACGGTTATGGCGTCCTTTATCGAGAGCGCGGCGCAGACGAGGCAGAAGATTATGAGGGCGACGTCGAAGGCGAATTTGATCTTCGGGAAGATCGCCAGGGCTTTGATGACGTTAAGGAAGCCCAATCCCAGGGCCAGATAGGTCAGGAAGACCGCCAGGGTGAAGGTCAGGCCGGTAACCACGATCTCCTTTTTCGAGGTGCCGTAGACCGAAAGCAGGGAGATGAAGAGGATGAGCGTGGCGAAGGCGCAGGGGTTGATGCCGTCCAGCAGTCCGTTGATGAGGACGCTGGTCAGGGTGAAGCTCTTCATCCTTTCGGCGGAAAGCTCCTCGGCGGTGGAGGCGTCCGAGGGGTCGATGAGGGGCGCGCCTTTTTCCTCCAGGGCGGCCACCCGCGCCGGCAGGGCGTTGGTTATCTCGGAGAAGCCGTAGTAGGCGTTGGTGAGGACGAAGATGGAGACCGGGGCGTTCTTCGCGTTCTCCGCGCCCAGAAATTTTTCGATTTTCAGAAGCAGGAGGTAGTTCTCCTCCACCTCCAGGGGATATTCGTTGACCTTAAGGCAGGGGCGGGCGGTCTTGAGGGCGTTGAGGAAATAGGCCGTCTCCTCGCATTCCCGGCATTCCGAATGGAAAAAGCTGAGGTTGACCTCGGAGGCCGGGAGAGGGGCGGGAACGGCCCACAGAAGCGCTGTGAGGGCCAGGAAGGCCCCGATGGGCCTCAAGACGGATAGTTTTATCCCCAAGCTCATTCGGCCTCTTTTTTCTCCTCAGGGAACTTTTCCGTCTCTATCTGCAGCACGTTGAATTTCTGGCCGGCGTCCAAGGACAGTCTGACGGTGCCGTAGCGGGAGTAAGTTTTCTCCTTGATCCGGAAGACGCTCAGTTTGTTCGTGAGGGCGCAGGGCGGCCCTTCCAGGCGGAAGCCCAGGAATTTCTCCGGCTTTTTGCTCTCATCCGGGGGCGCGCCGAAAAGATCGTCCAGGAAATAGATCTTCAGGGGCGAGGCGGGGGAGCGGAACTGCTGGATGACGGTGACGGTCTGGGTGGAGGCGTCGCCTTCCATGAAGCGGATGTTCCGGGGAGTGAGCTCCAGGCAGGGAATGATGGGCACGGTCACGTACCAGCTGCCCACAGGGAGGTTGGAATCGTTGCTTTCCACGTAGACGGTGAAATTCTTGGGGCCTTTTTTCAGTTCGCCGCCCAGGTCCAGGGTGCACAAAAAGGAGTTGGTCTCGCCCGGCTTGACGGTCAGGGGAGCCTGGGGCGAGACTTTCACGCAGGAGCAGGAGGGGCGGAGCTTGCCGATCTCCAGCGGCTCGTCGCCTATGTTGGCCACGCGCATCTCCACTTGCTTCTCGCCGCTGGCCAGAGACGGCTCGGTCATTTGCCCCGGGGGAATGGGGAAGGATAGGCGGGGCGAGGCGGAAAGAAGGGAGGGCAGCAGCAAAAGCGCCAGGGAAACAAAAACGTTACGCTTCATGTTTTCTCCTTATGGAGGCGTGATATTCTTCCTCTTTGCTAAGCTTGGAGGACAAAAGGCCCACGAGGAAATACCAGCCGTAAGCCAGATGGGAAAGAAAGACGCCCAGGACGGTGAAGAGGGTTAATTTCGGATGATTGAAAAACGCGCAGAAAAGCGAAAGGACGAAATAGAGCGCCAGGACCGCCAGGTAGACCGCGGCCAGCGGCGCCAGGGGCCGGAAGAAGAAAGTCAGGGGGCCCAGGACCACGCCCAGCAGGAAAAGGGAGGGCAGGAAATAAGCCAGTTTGCGGCTGGTTTCCGGGAATTTCTTGACGAAGTAGCCCCGGTGCAGGGCGTACTGTGTCAGCTGCCGGAAGTGGCCCTTGAAAAGGTGGCGGCGGTGGTGGCAGACTTCCACCATGGGATCGTAGACGATGTTGTAGCCGAGCTTTTTGGTGACCGTCAGGCAGAGCTCCGTGTCCTCACCGGGCCAGAAGTTGGTTTGGAAACCGCCGGCCTCCAGGAAAACGTCTTTCCTGAGCGCCAGGTTGCAGGTGGGGTAGTCGTCCACCATGCGCCGGCGGTCCACCAGATAGCGGTAGGAGTANNGTAGCCGCCGCTCATCATTTTCGACTCGTACACCGAGCCGCCCACCTTCTGCCAGAAGGAATCGTCCTTCGGCGTGGTGCCCGGGCCGCCCACTCCCGCCAGCCTTTCGTCATGGAAGTTGCCGGCCATTTCCGAGAGCCAGTTTTCCATGGGGTAGGCGTCGTCGTCCAGGAAGGCGATTATGCTTCCCCTGGAGGCCTTGGCGCCCATGTTCCTCTTGATGGCGGGCAGTTCCGGTCCGGAGGGGATTATCCGGACCAGGGGATCGGGGCTCTCCATCTCGCCGTCCGGAAGGACGATTATCTCGTAGCGATCCTTGGGATAATCCAGCGCCAGGGAATGCTTGACGGACTGCCTCAGGTAGGGGTTGTCGGCCTTGACGGCGATGACGATGGAGATGAAGGGCGTTTCCTTGTTGCGCTTGGGCACCCAGGAATCGTAGTAGCCGAGGATCTTCAGGCGGTAGAAGATGGCCAGGATGTCAACGGTCATGTTGAAGACGTTGGAAAGGGACATGGAGCCCCGGCGTCCCAGGAAGTTGACGGTGACGGGCTCCTCCGCGACGGTGAAGCCGTTGTGGACCGCCAGGACCGCCAGCTCGGCGTCGAAGGCGTAGCGCCTGACCAGCATGCAGTCAAAGAGGCGCTCCAGCAGTTTGCGGCGGAAAAGCTTCAGCCCGGTCTGGGTGTCCCTGACCGGCAGGGGCAGCAGGAAGGACACGAAGGCGGAGAAGCACTTGCTGGCCAGGCGGCGCAGCAGGGGATAGTGCTCTTTTCCGCCCAGCTGCTTGCTGCCGAAGACCGCGTCGCAATTCTCTTTTCGCATTTTCAGAAAGAGCGGTTCCATGAAGGCGGGGTCTATTTCCAGGTCGCTGTCCAGGAAGAAGACGTACTCTCCCGAGGAGTGCTGGAAGGCGGTGCGCAATGCGGCGCATTTGCCGCGGTTTTCCTGATGGTTCACGCAGACGACGGAATCGCAGCGGGCGGCCGCGGTCTCGATCTCCTTTTTGGTGTTGTCCGCGCTGCCGTCGTTCACCACGACGATCTCGAAGCCGGAGGCGAGGTCCTTGCAGGAGGAGGACAGCATGTCCTCCAGGGTGGCCCGCACTTTCTCCAGGTTCGCCCGAATGTGGCCGCCCTCGTTGTAGGCCGGCATCAAAACCGAGATCTTGGGAAGCTCGCTCATTTCTTGTCCTTCCTCTTCTTGATGCCGTAGCTTTCCGGCAGCCTGTAAAGGCTGCGGCGGGNNCGGGAAATGCCCAGCTCGTCCGCGATCTGGATCTTGGTCTTGCCGGCTTTCAGCTTGCGGTCAATAAGCTCCCTCTTGATCTCCTCCAGGGTCATCTTGTCAAGCTTGTCCCAGAGGGAGGCGGAGGAACCGCTTTCCTCGGCGGCGCCGTTCTCCTCGAGTATCTCTTTGGGCAGGTCCCTGGGGGTCACCTCGCCGCTGGTGTTTTTGATGACCAGCGACTCCACGCAGTTGTGCACTTCCCTGATGTTGCCGCTCCAGGAATACTTCTCCATCATCTCCCTGGCAATTTTGGAGATGGTGACGTTCTTGCTGGTCTCCCGGTTGGCGACGGCGAGGAAATGGTCTATAAGAGGCTGAAGGTCGCCTTTCCTGACCCGCAGGGGCGGCATGGTGAGCGTCACGACTTTCAGGCGGTAGAGGAGGTCCTCCCGGAAGCGGCCCTCTTTCACCAGTTCCTGCAGCGATTCGTTGGTGGCCGCGATGACGCGGGCCTTGCACTCGATGGTCTCGTTGCCGCCCAGGCGCTCGAATTTTTTGTCCTGCAACACTCTCAGCAGGATGGTCTGCACTTTCAGCGGCAGCGTGCCCACCTCGTCGATGAAGACGGTGCCGCCGGCGNNNNGCGCCGGTAAAGGAGCCTTTCTCATGGCCGAAGAGTTCGCTCATCAATACGTCCTGGGGCGTGTTGGCGCAGTGGACCACCACGAATTTTCCGTTCCTGCGCGGGCTGGCCTCGTGGATGCACTCCGCCAGCAGGCCTTTGCCGGTGCCGCTTTCGCCCTCTATCAGGATGGTGGCGTCGGTGGGCGCGGCCTGGCGTGCGGTCTTGATGGTCTCCTTCAGGGCTTCCGAGGAGCCGATGATCCTGCTGAAGGAATCCTGGGCCTCGTCTTCCTTTTCCAGCTTCAGGACTTCCGAGATCTTCTCCTCCACCGTGGCGGCCCGCAGGGGCTTCGAGAGGAAATCGTAGGCGCCTTTTTTCAGCGCTTCCCCGGCCTCGTCGGCGGAGCCGAAGGCCGTCATTATTATGACCGGCGTTTCCGGGCAGACCCGGCGGGCCTCCTCCAGCACGCTCATGCCGGATTCCCCGGGCATCCTGAGGTCGGTCAGGATAAGGTCGAAGGAACGGTTGCGGATGAGCTCCAGGGCGGTCTTGACGCAGTCGGCCTCCGTCATGGAAAGCCCCATGATCTCCTCAATGATCTCCCGAAGATTGTCTCTGGCGTTCTTTTCGTCGTCAACTACTAGCACGTTCTTTTTCATGGCTCTATTCCGGGGGATTAAGGGCGTGGGTGGCGCTCATTTTCAGGGGGGTCTTCAGGGTCACCAGGGTTCCTTTGCCCAGGCGGCTTTTTATTTCCACCGAGCCGCCGTGGGCTTCCACGGCGCGCTTTATCTGCAGCATGCCCAGGCCGGTGCCGGTCTGCTTGGTGGTGAAGAAGGGGTCGAAGATCTTGAGGGCGGTCTCCTCGGACATGCCGGCGCCGTTGTCGCGCACGCCCAGGACAAGCTCGTTGTCCACCGCGTCCAGGGTCAGGAAGATGATGCCGCCTTCCGGCATGGCCTCCATGGCGTTCATGAGGACGTTTATGATGGCGCCGCGCCAGAGGTCGCTGTCCAGCATGGCGGGAGGAACGGGGGAGAGGCGTTTCTGCACCACGATGTCGCGCTTGTGCAGCTCCTGCTCCATCATTTCCAGGCAGTCCTCGCAGATCTTCTTAAGGTCGGTCTCCGAGGGATGGAACTTCAGCGGCCGGGCGGCCTGGAGGAAATCTTCCACGATCCTTTTCAAGCGTTCGCCTTCGCTGATGATGACGTTCAGGTCCCGGGAGATCTTGTCCTTCAGCTCGGAGGGCGGAAGCTTTTCCGCCAGCCGGCTGGTCAGGTCGGCCTTCATGATTATGGAGTTGAGGGGATTGCCCAGCTCGTGGGCCACGCCGGCCGTGAGAAGGCGCATGGTCTCGAGCTTGGAATTGCGCTCCCTGTCCTTGGCGCTGCTCAGCTCCCTCGAGACGTCGCTGAAGACCATAAGGGCGGCCGGCGCGCCGGGGGCCGGGTCTTTTTCCGCCATGGGCACGATCGTTATTCTCAGCCTCAGCTTCCTCGGATAGGCCACGTCCGTCTCCAGGGTCAGGAAAGATTCGTTGCCGGTCTTGTTGAGGAGCAGCAGCAGCGACTGGTCGCGCAGAACGTCCCAGAGGGGATGGTCTATCGCGTCTTCCGGGGAAACGCCCAGGGTGTCGTAGATCCCGGCGTTGGCGTACAGGACGATCCGCTGGGCCGAGACGGCCAGGATGCCGTCGGGCAGCGCGTTCAGCAGGGAAGCGAGGGTATTGGCGTCGAAGGAAGTCATAATCCGAACATCTCCGCGATCTTTCCGGCGATCTGCTCCGGCTGCCAGCCGAGGCCGGCGTACAATTCGTCCAAAGTCCCGTGGGGGACGAAGTCGTCGGGAAGGCCCAGGGAGGCCGCTGGTCCTTTCAGGCCGCGGGCGGCGGCGTCCGTGCTCACGAGGGAGGACAGGCCGCCCACCAGGGCGTTGTCCTCCAGGGTTATTATTGGCGTCCCGGCCAGTTCCGCGAGACATTCCCGGTCGAGAGGCTTGAGGCTGCAGGCGTCGACGACCCTGACGTTCCTGTGGTATTTCTCCGCCACGATCTCCGCGGCTTTCAGGGCGTGGAAGACCAGATGCCCGGCGGCGACCAGCGCGCAGAGGTCACCGTCCCTCAGGGTCTGCCAGCGGGTGACGTCCTCCATGGGCGGCGGCTCCTCCTTCGCCAATTCCCGCGGGATGGCTCTCCGGGCGTAGCGGACGGCCACGGGGCAGCTGTTTTCCAGCGCCCAGCGGAAGACCGCCCTGACGGAATTCTCGTCCCTGGGGGAGAAGATCCTGATGTTGGGAAGGTGCGAGAGGTAGGAAATGTCGAAGGCGCCGTGGTGGGTCTTGCCGTCCGAGCCCACCAATCCGGCCCGGTCGAGGGCCAGGATGACGGGAACGTTGGGCAGGCAGACGTCGTGGGCG
>DBWD01000049.1:0-19004 GCA_002308555.1 bacterium UBP3_UBA1247 | reverse complement strand
GTCATGCCGGTGCCGCCGCACATGGCCGCGGAAACGACCACGACCCGGGGATCCTTTTCGGCCAGATCCAGGACGGTCCGGGACACAGCGTCGGTGTAAGTGAGAGGCTGCTTTTCACTCTTTTTGATCTCGCCGGTCTCGGGATCGAAGGGCCCCACGCCGTGGTAGCGCTCGGGGTTGTCCTCCGCGGGCTTGTAGCCTTTGCCTTTCTTGGTGCGGCAGTGCAGCACCACGGGCACGACCTGCTCCGTGGAGCGGGCCTTCAGGATGCGCACCAGTTCCTTTACGTCGTTGCCGTCCACGGGGCCGATGTAGTGGAAGCCCATCTTCTCGAAAATATTGTCCACGATGAAGAGGAGCTTGAAGGCGCCCAGGAGGCGCATGGTGAAGTTGGTCAGATGTTCGCCTATAACGGGGATCGAGCTGAAGACGTTCTTGACGCCCCGCTTCAGCTGGCGGTAGCGCACGTCCGAGACCAGCCTGGCGAAATGTTTCGCGATCGCCCCCTTGGTGGGGGAGATGGACATGGCGTTGTCGTTCAGGACGATGGTGAAGTTTCCCCGGGCGGCGTTGTTGTTGAGGGCCTCCAGGGCCAGGCCGCTGGTCAGGGCGCCGTCGCCGATGATGGAGACCACTTGGAAATTCTCGCCTTTGAGATCCCTGGCCGCGGCCAGGCCCAGAGCCACGGAAATGGAGGTGCCGGCGTGCCCCACGGGATAGCAGTCGTAGGGGCTTTCCTCCGGCGTGGGATAGCCGCTGAGGCCGTCTTTTTGGCGCAGGGTGGGGAAAAGCTCCCGGCGGCCGGTCAGGATCTTATGGGCGTAGGCCTGGTGGCCGGTGTCCCAGACCAGCTTGTCCTTGGGCGTGTCGTAAACGTAATGCAGAGCCACGGCGATCTCCACCGCGCCCAGGCTGGAAGCCAAGTGTCCGCCGGTCTTGGAGACGGTCCTGACTATCTCGCGCCTGAGCTCGGCGCAAAGCGCGGGCAGCTCGTCCACCGGGAGCTTCCTGAGATCCGCGGGAGTCTTCACGCGGTCCAGCACGGGAGTTGCGTTCTTCTCGTCCGCGGTCATCCTATTCCTCGCTGCCGGAAGCGGAGATCTCGCTTTCCACGGCTTTCACCGTGCCGTCGTTCTCTTTCTGGAGTTTCTCGACCTTGGCCTTGGCCGCCTTCAGCTCGGCGGCGCAGAAGGCCGCGAGCTTGATGCCTTTCTCGTATTCCGCGAGGCAGTCGTTGAGGGAAAGCTCGCCTTCCTCGATCTTGGCGACGATCTCCTCCAGCTTATCCAGCGCTTCCTCGAAGGTTAGCTCGGTCTTTTCTTTTTTCTTGTTCTCGGACATAAAAGTTTTGATCGGTGGATTAATGGAAAAATCTGCCCAGAAGCGTTCCCAAAAACTCGCTGTCCCTGATCCAGCGCGAAATGTCGTTCATCATGACCAGGGCGAAGAGGGCCAGGATCAGGACAAGCCCGATCCTCTGGTACCACAGCAGGAATTTTTCGGGAAGGGGCTTGCCCCTCAGGCCCTCGGCGGCGAGCAGGACCACGTGGCCGCCGTCCAGAACAGGAAGCGGCAGCAGGTTCAGGACGCCGAGGTTTACGGTGATGAGAAGCACGAAATTCAGAAGCACGTCGAAGCCCAGGGCCGCCGCGGCCCCGGTCATGCGGGCGATGCCCACCGGGCCGGAAAGGTTGTTGACCTTGAGGGAGCCGGTCACGAGCAGCTTGAGGGTGCGGAAGGTCTCCGCCACTTTGCTCCAGGCTTTTTTGGGCGAATGGACGAGGGCCTGGCCGAAGGATTCGCAGACCATTTCCGAGGCGGAGCGGAAGCCGATGCCGGCGTGGCCGAAATAGTCCACCCGGGAGACCACGGAGGTCACCAGGGTCTCCCTTTTGTAGCGGCCGCTCTGGGCGGCCACGGCCACGATGGCCGTCACGCTGCCCACGGGGATGTCGGCGAAATAATCCGCTTCGGAAAGCGCCAGGGGCTTTTCGTTAAGGGCCAGAACTTTCGCGCCCAAAAGCGCCCAGAGCTCCTCCGGGGCGCCGGAGCGGGGGGAGAAGCGGGCCCGGCCGTCCACGTTCTGGATGTCGAAGAACTCGCATTTTTTCTTGGAGCCCACGGGCAGCTGGACCGTCCGCTCCTCGGGCCGGACGGTTTCCCCGACTTTGCGGCGGCTCTTGAAGTTGGCGACGGTGACTGTGAGGTTGGTGTCGGGGCAGCCCAGAAGCAGCCTGACCATGCCGTCCACGGTGCAGTCCGAAAGCGGGCGGCCCTCCACGGAGAGGACCACGTCGCCTTTTTTCAGAGGAGAGGCTTCGTTCTCCAGCCTTTCCACCTGGGCCGGGGGCAGCATGACGACGCCCAGCCCAAGGTAGCCTTTTTCCTCGTTCAGCTCTGGACGGGCGGTCAGCTCCAGAGTCTGGCCGTCCCTTTCCACCGTGAGGGAGACGTCGCTGTAAATTTTGGAGCGGATGGTCTCGGTGAAGCCGTTCCAGGTCTCCACGCTTTCCTTGTCCACCGCCAGGATCTTGTCGCCCTGGCGCAGGCCGGCCGTCTCCGCGGGGGAGCCGGCGATGATCTCAGAGATCACGACGCCCTGGGGGGAGATGACGGTGCTTTGACCGTAGCACAGGATCGCCACGGCCAGGGGAACGGCGAAGAGCAGGTTCATGCCGGGCCCGGCCAGGATTATGATGAGGCGCTGCCAGACTTTTTTGGAAGTGTAAAAACGTTCCTTGGGAACGCCCTTGTTAAGCTCGTCCTCCTCCTCTTCCGGCAGGTCGCTCTGCCCGGCCATCTGCACGAAGCCGCCCAGGGGAATGCAGGCTATGCAGTAGGCGGTCTCCTTGCCCTGCCATTTCAGCAGGGCCGGCCCGAAGCCGATGGAGAAGCGGTGGACATAGACGCCGCACAGCTTGGCGGCGGCGAAATGCCCGAATTCATGGACGCAGACCAGAAGTCCGAGAACGACGCAGAAATATACGAAAGTCAGCATGCGAACACTGTTGTTTTTTTGTTAAGCGGATTCCCTGGCGAAGCGGTCCGCCGCCAGGATGTCCTCCAGGGAAGGATCGGGGACCGCCGGCGCTTTGTCCAGCTTCCGTTCCACCGCGCGGGGGATGTCGGCGAAGGATATCCGGCCCTCCAGGAAATCGGCCACCGCCTTTTCGTTGGCGCCGTTCAGGACCGCGGGGGCGACCCCGCCTTCCCTGAGGGCGCGGAAAGCCAGCTTGAGCGAGGGAAAATTTTCAAGATCGGGCGGGAAGAACTCCAGTCTGCCCGCCGCGGAAAGGTCCAGGGATCCCAGGGGGGAAGGCAGCCTTTCGGGATAGGTGAAGGCGTACTGGATCGCCAGGCGCATGTCGGGCAGCGAAAGCTGCGCCAGCTGGGCGCCGTCGCGGAACTCCACCAGGGAATGGACGATGGACTGGGGATGCACGAGCACTTTGATCCTGTCATAGGGTACTCCGAAGAGTCGGGAGGCCTCGATCACCTCGAGCCCTTTGTTCATCATGGTGGCGGAGTCCACGGAAATCTTCGGCCCCATTTTCCACACCGGGTGGCGGAGGGCTTGCTCGGGGGTCACGCTTTCCAGGAAAGCGGCGCTTTTCCCCCGGAAGGGGCCGCCGGAGGCCGTGATGATTAGATTCCCTATCTCCTCCGGCGCGCGCCGGCCGTTGGCCGCCAGGCATTGGAAAATGGCGCTGTGCTCGCTGTCCACGGGAATGACCTCCGCCCCGTGCCGCGCGGCTTCCGCCATGAGGATCTCGCCGCCGGACACCAGGGCTTCCTTGGTGGCGATGGCCAGGCGCTTCCCGCTTCTCACGGCCCTGAGGGCCGGTTCCAGCCCGGCCACGCCCACCACGCTCAGAAGGACGATGTCCCCGGTCTCGCCCAGGGCAGCGACGCCCTCTGGGCCCGCGAGAACTTCCAGCTTGGGAAAAAGTTTTTTGACTTCCCCGGCGCCCTTCACGTCGTTCACCGCCGCCAGCTCCGGCTGAAACTCCTCGATCTGTTCGCGGAGAAGGTCGGAGAAATGGCCGGCGGCCAGCGCTTTTACGGAAAAGCGCTCTTTGTGCAGCCGCGCCACGTCCAGGGCGGAGCGACCGATGCTGCCGGTGGAGCCGAGGATGGTGAGGGAAGTCATTACCTTATTTCGTGAACTGTTCCGTGAAGGCTTTGAGGTCGGCGGTCAGCTTTTCGCCTTCCTCCTTGGTGTTGCTTTCCACGTAGCACCTGATGATGGGCTCCGTGCCGGAAGGCCTCACCAGAACCCATTCGTTTCTCTCAAAGCAGAACTTGTGGCCGTCCATGCGGTTAGTGGAGACCACCCGGCGGCCCAGGAAAGTTTCGCCGTTCTCTTTGGCCACGGCGGCCAGGATCTTCTCCTTGTTTTCCGGCGTAAGGAAAAGGTCGGTGCGGCCGGTCCAGACGGTGCCGATGGCCGCCTTGATCTCTTCCATGATCTGGCCGAGGGTCTTGCCGGTCACGGCCACCAGCTCGGTGATGAGCAGGCAGGCCAGGATGCCGTCTTTCTCGGGAATGTGGGCGCCTATGGTCAGGCCGCCGGATTCCTCGCCGCCCAGGAGGACTTTGCCTTCCAGGACGTAGGGGGCGATGTACTTGAAGCCCACGGGGACTTCCACGAGCTCGGCGCCCAGATATTTCGCCAGCCTGTCAAGGTAGCCGGTGGTGGCCACGCTGCGGACGATGGCGCCCTTGAGCCCGCGGTTCTTGGCCAGGTGCCAGGAAACCAGGCAGAGGACCTGGTTGGCGTTGTAAAAAGTTCCGTCGCCGTCCACGATGCCGAAGCGGTCGGCGTCGCCGTCGGTGCCCAGTCCCAGGGCGTAAGGGCCTTCCTTCACCAGCTTGATGAGTTCGGGCATGTTCTCCGCGGCGGGTTCCGGGCGGCGCCCGCCGAAGGAGGGGTTGACCCAGTTGTGCAGGACGGTCACCTCCGCGCCGGCTCTTCTGAGCATCTCGTCCAGGTATTCCCTGCCCGTGCCGTACAGCACGTCGCAGGCGACTTTCAGGTTCGCTTTCCTGATGGCGGGGAGATCCACCAGCTTGGAGATCTCCGCGAAGTAGGCTTCCCGGGGGTCGAGCATGACGATCTTCCCTTCCTTTTCCGCGGGCGGGACGGGTTCGTCGATGTGGCTCTCGATGAATTTAGTAACTTCCGTGCCGGCGCCTTCACCGTGCTCCACGGAGAACTTCAGGCCCTGGTATTCCGCGGGATTGTGGGAGGCGGTGTAGTTGACGGCGCCGTCCAGGCCCATGGAGCGCACGCAGAAGGAGAGAACGGGCGTGGGGCAGTCCCTTTCGGTGCAAAAGACGTTGACGCCGGCCTTGGCGAACTGTTTCGCCGTGCGTTCGCGGAATTCCTTGCCCAGGAAGCGGGCGTCGGAACCGACCACCACGGAAAGCTCCTTCTTCCCGGTGGACCGCAGGTAAAGAATGATGGCGTCTATCACCCGGGCGGCGTTTTCGAAAGTGAAATCCTCGGCCAGAATGGCCCGCCAGCCGGAAGTGCCGAATTTAATCTTTGCTTTGCTCATCAGCTTGTTTCTCCTTTTTTATGGAATTTACTAAGTTTGTGTAGTCGATGCTAGAACGGAAAGCGGCCAGCTTGGGATGGGAGGCGATGTAGCTTTCCATGTGGGAGTCGCGCCTGACGGCCTCCATCAAGGCGACGGAGGCTTCCGTGAAGGCGCCCTTGTGGGCCCTGAGCAGCCCGAAATTGAAATAGACCGGGGCGTATTCGCTCTCCTGGGCGATGCCCAGGCGGTAGAAACTTTCCGCCTCCTCGAGATTGCCCTTCCTCAGGACGATGGAGCCGAGGTTGTCGTAGACCACGGCGAAATCCTGGGGCGCGACCGGCACGAAGCGGGAAGCCTTCAGGGCGGCGCGGTAAGCCTTTTCCGCCTTTTCCCGGTCCGGGGGAAACTTGAAATTGCAGGCGTGGCCCAGGTAGGCCTGGGCTTTGGCGTAGTCGGGATACTGGTTGCAGAGAGGCTCAAGGATGGAGACGGCCTTGTCCATGTCGTTTTTGCGGAAATCCTCAATGGCTTCCTCCAGCAGGGAACCGGCGGCCAGGTCGAGCAGCTCAGCGTAGATCTGCTTGCCTTCCGGATCGGGGAACAGGGAAAGCCCGGCCTGGACTTCCTTGATGGCGTTCCGGTAATCCTTTTCCGCGGCGTAGGTCAGGGCGAGGTCGAAGCGGGTCAGCCGGTTGGAGGGGAACTCCGCGGTCAGCTCCGTGAGGATCTTTTTGGCGGCCTGGACGTTCCCGCACTGCAGCTGGGCGTAGCCCAGGGTCCTTCTCAGGGCCTCGTTCTTCTTGTCCTGGGAGGAGGCCTGGGTGAGAAGGCGGGAGGCTTTTTCGTATTCGCCTTCCATCATGCAGACGTTGGCGAGGCCGAAAAGCCCGTCCTTGTCCAGGGGAAAGCGCTCCAGATAGGTCATGAAAAGGTCGGAAGCCTTCTTGGTGTCGCCGGTCTGGATGTAAAGGACGCCCAGGGAATACATGACGCTCTTGGAGGAGGGGTCCTCCTCCAGCGCCCTCTCGTAATATTCCACCGCGCTCTTGTAATCCGAGTCCTCCAGGGCGGCGTTGCCGTAAGATATGTGCTTTTTTGTCAGAGCCTCCCGGCTGTCGGAATGTGCCGATAAGGCGCAAAACAGCAGGCAGACCAGCCAAAAATATTTACAATAGTAATTACGCATATTATTATTTTACCATAATCCGAAGGCGCGAAAAGCGGCCGGCCGGGAAAGTCCTTTTTCGCTTCCGGCGCAAAAATTCGTTATAATTAAACAAATCACTTTTTAGAGAGTTTTTATGCGCAGCAAAGTTATCGTCTCGTTCCTTTTTCTCGCCGTCTCCCTGAGTTTCGGCGCCGCGGATTTCATAGACCAGGTCATCATCGACGCCGCCCCCAAGGCGAAAGCCAAGGCCGCCGCGCCAAAGGAGAAAAAGGGCAAGACCATCTCCTCCATCTACGACAGGAGAGCGGGCGAGCCCGCCAAGGACGATCTGGACGGGGACGGCCTTCTGAACGAGAACGAGGTGCTCGCCTACAGCACCAATCCCAAAAGCAGGGACACGGACGGGGACGGGCTTATGGACGGCGAGGAGGTCCTGGCCTACCGCTCGAGGGAAGGCGGGGCCAAGAAAGTCCCGCGCACCAATCCGCTTTTCTACGACACGGACGGGGACGGGCTTTCCGATCTGGAGGATCCCGAGCCGGACGTTCCCTTCATGCGCCGCTCCTACGAGGAATGGGTCATGTGGTGGCAGAAGCGGGCCCTGCTCCTGGGGCTGCCGACGGAGGATCTGGTGCCCCGCAGGAAAGATTACGACGGGGACGCCCTCTCCAATTTCCAGGAATTCGAGAACAACACCTGCCCTTTCATGAAGCCTGACAAGAAGCTGGCTTTCTTCGCCCCCTCGGAAATAACCCTGAAGGAGGGCGCGGCCCTGACCACAACGGTCAGCGCGGCCTTTTTCGCCCACACCTCCGTCACCGGAATGCTCTGCGTCAGCAGGCTGAACGGCATGAAGGCCAGGATCTTCCCGTCCAGGGCTCAGGGCTGCGAGCTCATAGAAGGGCTCTTCATGCCCTTCGACATGCAGGGCTGCCTCTTCCTGTCGCGCTTTTCCGTGCCCCTGGACTTCACGCTGATACTGCCCCCGGCCTCCCCGGACCAGCCGGCCGAGGAGAAGATCAGGGTCAGGGACAAGGACGGCTACTGGAAAGACGCCCTGACTTTGAGGAACCCTCTGAAGAAATGCGCGCCTTCCGTGCCGGAAACGCTGATGCCGGCTGATGGCGAGGAAATAATCACGGAAAGCGAGATCAAGTTGGTCTGGCAGACCCGGGAGGAAAAACAGACCTATCACCTGAGGATCTATCTCAAGACCGTGGGCGATCTGGTGCCCTACGAGGACAAGGTCCTGGAGAAGAACTGGCACACTTTCAAGCCCGATCTGCCCGGCACCTACGTCTGGCAGGTGGCCTGCGAGAACGCGGAGGGCAAAGCCTCCTGCGGCGCCAGCAGCTATTTCAAGTACCTGCCGGACGGCGGCATGTTCGACACCGACGAGGACGGCGTCTGCGACAACGAGGAAGTTCTGGCCGATTCCGACCCCTCGGATCCCGACAGCACGCCTTTCAGGATCAACGTTCCGGAGAAGCTTCCCGACGCCAGGATAAAGGAGCAGTATTATTTCAACTTCAAGGCTACGGGCGGCGCTCCGCCTTACGAGACCATGATGCTGACGCCCGGCAATCCCCCGGGATTCCTGCTGAAGGAAGACGGCCTGCTGCTGGGCCTTCCGGAAAGGGAAGGCACCTACCGGTTCACCATCGGCATGCGCGACCAGAGCAAGCTCACCCGCAAAAAAGTTTTCATACTGAACGTCCTGCCCGTCGCGGAAAAAGCGGCCAATCCCAAGTAGAAAAGCGGGCTTTCCGGAACCGCAAAAGTTAAATATTTTCAAGCCGGAAGAAGAAACCAACTGTCCGCCAGAATTTCGGCGCTTCTATTTTTCATAGCGTCCGGCGGCGGCCGCTTCGCGCTTTCCGCACGCCCGCAAACTAACGTTTTCCTTTTGCCTGCGGGGGTTCGCGTCCGCCCGGCGCTGTCGAAGAGGTTTGCGCCGACCCTGTTTCCCAAGGGCTGGGGAACACTGTTTTTAGTAGTTTTTTCGCGGAACATTGTTTTCTAATTTTACTTAAGTAAAATGATTCCGGCAAAACTCGATTAATTATTCTAAATTAAGGAGAATTATGAACAAATCAGCCCTATTCTTAAAAGCGTTCCGCCTTTCCGAAGGATTGACGATCAAAGAACTGTCCGACAAACTTGGCGTGAATTACCGCTTCCTTTCCAACATCGAGAACAGCCGGAGCCTGGCGTCCATGAAACTTCTCATGAGGCTTTCCTCGCTGTACTACAGCTTCGACCTGCCCACCGCGCTCTCCCTCCTGGCCAGCGACAAAGCGCTGCTGGGGGCCAGGGCCGTGGTCGAGCGGAGCAAGAAGCGCTGCAAAGACCTGACCTGGACGCGCGCCACGCACCTGAAGACGCACATTGCAATGACGCCTTACGGTCTTCTGAGGTACGCCTCCTCTCCCGGGGAGATCGTCAAACTGTCAGGCAGCAACTGCGAATTCCTGCTGCGCAATCCCAGGATGGACAGGATCAAGGCGAACACGCTGGTGATAAGGGACGAAAGACCCGTGAAAGGCCAGCTGGCGCTGGTCGTGAATCCCGAGGGCCCGGACATCGTCGCCTACGATCCCAACTACCACGGCACTTTCCCGTGCTACGTGGTGAGCGACACGCTCTCGACGCCGACTTACGATTCCGGCGATCTGACCTGCGAGGATGACTAGAAAAGACGAGGGCCTTCGGGCCCTCATCTTCCCTTCTTCGCCAAGACCGCCAGCATTCTCTCGCCGTTCCTCAGCGTCAGCAGGGGATCCTTGCAGGTGCGCCCGAAAAAGCCGGAGAATTTGCCGCCGAACACGTAAAGGCCGGTGTGGAGATAGCGCTTCTCCTCGCTCCGTGATTTTCCGTGAAGCGGGAAGAGCGCCGTTTCCAGCGGGACGAATTCCTGGATGATGTAGTCTTTTCCCAGGGCGTCCCGGACGGCCTTTTGCCAGACGCTTTTCTTCGTGTAGGCTCCCTGCAGGATCCCCAGTCCGCATTTGGAAACGCAGGGTTTCAGAACGAACAACTCTTTGTTCTCCAGAACGAAGGGCAGGGGGTCTATTGTCCGTCCGCGGAAGACCGTTTCCCCCAGATCCCTTCTCAGGGGGATCGTCCAGGGGACCGACCTAAGCACGGCCTCCCTGACCCTGGGCGGGAATTTTTTCAAAAGTTCCTCCCGGCGCAGGTAGGCGAAAAGTTTTTTGCTGAAGGCGATCTGGGAGCGGGGAGACCCCACCAGGCAGACCTCGTGGCGCCGGTAAGCCTCGTTGAGCGGCCCCAGTTTCTTGTAATACTTTTCCCAGTCCTCGCCCAGCATGCGCCTGTAGACGAGATGCACCTTTTCCCCCGCGACGCTCAGGGCGCCGGCGCGGTATTCCAATTCCGAGGGGTCGGCCACGACGGTCTTGTAACCTTTGCTCCGGAAGTAGTCGGCGCAGGCGTAAAATTCCCAGCCGGTGGGCTCCTTCTTCCAGTCGAGAATGGCGATCACCGGCTTTTCCGGCCAGTCCGCCTCGCGGCTGTGAAAGCGTTTCCTGAAGGAGCGGTAGCAGGCGAGAAGCGTCTTGAGAAGGCGCGGCAGGATCTTTTCCGCCTCCAAGCCCCCGAGGCCGGAGTCTTTTTCCCCGGCGACGATCTCCAGGTACAGGCTTTGGAAAGTGTCGATGTTGCTCATGCCGGAGCAGCCGTCCGTGTTGAGCTCGATCATGACCGGGCCGGACTTTTTCGGGAAAGAATCGAAACGGGCGCAGGGAATGTGGAGGTCGTAGCCCGGGTCGATCTTCGCCAGCTCCCGCATCCTTTTGCCAGGCAGGCAGTCCCTGAGCCAGCGCTCGTTTTTCAGCGCTTCCCTGGAAAAGATCTCGCAGGCCCGCATGACCAGCTCGGCCTCTTTGCGGAAGGCTTCCAATTCCGCGCGTTCCAGCACCAGGGGCGCCATTTCCGCGTGCAGGAGATACTCACCGTACTTCACGCTTCTCTGCCTGAGGAAAGCGTGCAGCTCGTTTTTGAGAAAGTCGAAGCGCTTCGCGTCCCCGGCGAAGAGCTCGCGCAGGGGTTTCACTTCTATGCCTGTTTTCATGTTTCCTTGTCCTTGCGCGCGGTGTTTAACGCACGCTTCGGGAACTTATTTTAGCAGAAAAGGGCCGGGAGCCGAAAGCGCTTGGCGTTCGCGGCGGAAGCCTTACCGCTTCAGCCGGCAGGGCAGGAGGCCTTTCCTCTCGCTTTTGTCATAGGGAATGACGAAGATCGCCCCTGGCTCGCTTTCGTCCCGGAAGGCTTCCGAGAGCCTTGCCCGGAAGGTTTGGGGCAGGCCGTAGCCGGCCACGAAGGTCCCGCAGACCTTGGATCTCAGCAAAAGTCTTTTCAGCGGGAAGAACTGGCCGTCCAGGGAAACGATCTCGGCCTGCCCGTTTTTCATTTCGCAGGAAAAATAGCCCGCCGTGATCTTGTGGGACACGATCCGCATGGTGAAGGTCGAAACACCCATCCACAGGGGGTCTTTTTTCAGGAGTCCCATGTCTGTCTCGAAGGAGTCCTGATCCAGCGTCCGCCGCTCCAGGCAGGCCGGCTCGAAGAAATACAGCGCCTCCCCCGGGGCGGCCAGCGGGGAGGTCCTGTTCTCGAATTCCTCCCGGTTGTCCATTCCGTCCCCGTCCAAATCGAAGTCCGGCCTGAGGAAGACTTCCTCCTCCGGGACCGGGATGCCCGTTTCCCGCGCGACTTTCAGCCAGTGGCGCATTCAGGTCTCGTAATCCTTGGCCAGGGCCGGGAAGAAAGGCTCGGGATCGGAGGCGTCCGACAGCCCGTCGCAGTCGGTGTCCCGCATCAGGGGGGAGGTCTTGGACTCCTTCAGCTCTTTTCCGGTGCTTAGGCCGTCGCCGTCCGGATCGGCCAGCGGGTTTTTCATAAGGAAAATTTTCGTCACGGGCCCCAGGCTGAAAGTTTCGGGGTCGTACTCGAAGTTTCCCCGGCAGCCCGCCAGGACGAGGAGGAACAGCGCTATGATCGTCTTAAGCATAAAGATCCTTCGCGGCAAGTTAAACGCGGACTTCGCCTAATCCCTCCGCCCGCTTCCACCCAGTTTAAGAACGCCCGGGCGCTCCTCTTCCACTTTTATCTCCAAGCTCATTTCCAGCGCGCGGTCCAGCTGGTCCAGGGCTTCCAGTCTCAGGACGTAGAGGCCTTTGCGGCTCGGCGCGCCGCATAGGAGGCCGTCCTCCTTCAGTTTCAGGCCGAAGGGAAGAGGGGAGAGGGCGCGGAAGCGCAGGGGGCGCGCGCCGCCCGTGACCGTCGGGCGCCAGGCGAAGAAAAGCGCTTTCCGGGCCCTTGTCATTCCGCTGGGAAGAAAGCTCATGGGAACGTCCCGGGGATCGTTAGGGTCGCTGCCCCGAAGTTTCTCCTCATTGTCGCCGCAGCCGTCGCCGTCGCTGTCCCCGTTTTCCCGGGGATCGAGATAGGCAAAGCTCCTTATTTCGCTGTAGCTCGTCCCGCCGGCGCCCTGGGCGGCCACCTGCCAGTAATAGCGTCCGCTGGACCCCGGGGTGAAAAAGCAATTGGTGCCCGGGGTGGAGAATTCCCGCGCCTCTCCGCCGTATACGCTCAGAAGATAGTTCGTGACGTCTGTTCTTTCGCACCGCCAGGCAAACGCGGATCCTTGGGACAGCCTGCTGGAATCCTCTGGATAGACGAGCTCCGGCTTGCCCGGGGTCTGGCCGCCGAAGTTCAGGGAAAGGCTCTCGCTTCTCAAGCCGCCGAAGGTCAGGACTCCGATCTCGCCGCTTTCCGTCGGCGTCTCCTTGAAAACGAGGGCGAAATCTAATTCCACGCCGTGCCTGGCCAGGAAAGGAACGGCGTTCTTGCCTTCCGGGACGAGGGGCAGCGCCTCTTCCGGAATGAGCTGGGGTGAGGCGGGGATTATCTCGACGTTTTCCCCGCACAGGAAAATTCCGGTCAGGGAGCCTTCCGCGAAGGCTGTCAGGGAAAAGGCGTTGGTCAGGGGGAGCCCTTCGCCGCAGGCTAGGTTTGCCGGGGAGAATTCCAGGCAGCCCTCGCCCAGCGGCTCCAGGGGCGTTCTTCCCAAAGTGTAATCTTCGCGGCTCAGGCTGAGGGAAGGGAACAGGGCAGGCTTCCTGGCTGTCACGGCGGCCCAGTGGGAGGACCAGGCGGCGTAGGACAGTTGGTATTCCGGCGTGAGGGGATGGGGGTCGAGGTTGTCAGCCAGGCCGTCCCCGTCGCTGTCCGCCAGGTTGGGCGCCAGGCCCGCGCTCACTTCCTCGCCGTCCGCCATTCCGTCTCCGTCGGTGTCCCGCAGGCCGGGCCAGGCTCCGTAGGAAGCGTATTCCGTTTCGTCGGGCAGGCCGTCGCCGTCAGCGTCTTTCTTCAGGGCGAAGACCAGTTCCCGGAAGCGGAGGGATCCGGATCGCGCGGCGCGCGAAACGCTTCTGCCGCCCAATCTGACGTCCAGGAAATTGGCGGCCCGGGATCTTATCTCCGCGGCCAGGGGATCTGTGAGGGGGACTATGTTTCGGAAAAGTTTCATGGCCGCTTTGAAAAGCGGCTTTTTCCCCAGGGAAAAATAATAGGTCTTCAGTTCCCCCGCGATCTCCAGGGAGGAATAGGTGTGGCGTCTCTCGAAGGTCTCGCCTTCCTCGAGATAGTCCCAGATGAAGCCGTCCTCGCTTATTAGCAGGGTAAGGTCGTCCGGCTCTTTTCTTATCTCCAGGGAAGTGTTGTAGCCGGCCAGGAGCGGGGCGGCCAGCAGGAAAAGCAGGCAGATCTTTTTCATTGTTGCTCCAGCATTTCTTTGAGTTTGTTAAGGATGGGGACGTGGGCGCGGCCGGGCGGCAGCGCGATCTCCGTGATTCCGCCGTGGTCCAGTCCCACGTCGAGATGGTCGCCCGCCGGCCANNCTTAGGGTGTTGTGCAGCGAGGCGGAGGAGATGTTGACTGTGTCGTCCCCCAGGCCTACCGGATAGGCGTTTATTTGGTCGCCCGTGATGAACAGGGCCCTGAGGTCGACGGGGATCTTCTCAAGTCTTTTCCAGATCCAGGAGGTCCCGCGGTTCAGGAGGAGCAGGTTCATTTCGGTGGTCCTGATCTTGTTCAGGGCGCTGCCGATTTTGTGAAGAGCGTTTCCGGCTTTCTTGAAATAGAGGTAGTTCGCCAGGTCGGATCCGCAGAAGGGCGTTCCCCCGAAGATCAGGCCTTCCGCGAAATTTTTGAAGCCGTTGTTTTTCAGCTGCTCGAGAAGAAGCAGGCCTCCCATGGAATGGGTGAAGAAGACCGGCTTCAGCTTCCAGTTTCCGCATCTTTTGAAAGCGAAGCCGAAGAGGGCGCGGCCGTCGCCGCTTCCCCCGCAGTAATCGTAAATGCAGCCCTTGTCGGAGTCCCAGGGAAAATCGAAGACCAGCGCGGGAGGGAGGTCTCCGTAGCGGAAAGCCTTGCCGGCGAGGTCGCCGAAGGAGCTCTTGGGGTCGGAGGAGTCCGTGGGGCTTGAGCGGATGCCGTGGACCAGCACCAGGGGCCTGACGGGCCTCAGGCGCAGGTCGTAGGGAACGTTCTGCTCCTGGTCTTCGGCGGGGTTCGTGATCTTGAAGTTCAGCCGGCTGTTGAGCGTGAGGTTCGTCAGGTACATCCTTTTGCGTATCGCGTCGGTGACGCGGCCTTCGATGACGTCCACGGCGTTGCTCCAGCGGCGCCCGCCGTTCTGGCTGGCCACGACCTTCAGCTCGTTGCTGGAGGAGAATTCCAGGCAGTAGGCCTGTTTGAGGGGCGTGAAGAACCAGGTGTCCTCGTCGGCGAGGGGTCCGTCGTAGTCCTCCGGCGTTTTGGAGACCGTGCCGGGAGAGTGCTTGTTCTCTTCCAGCTCCCCGCAGTCGTCCCACTGGCAGAGGAAACGGTAGGTCCTGTCTGCCGACACGGCCTGCCCGAAGGAATTGCTGCCGTGATAGAGGATCTTTATTTCGGCGTCCGGGCGGTTCTTGTATTCCGCGGTTTTTCGCGCGATGAAGACCAGGTGCAGGTCGTCCGGCTCCCTGAGGACCGTGACCCAGTCCGACTGGTTTTCGCAGGAATGATAATTCAAAAGGTTGTTGCTCACGGGGAACTGGTTGGTGATCACGATCCTGTCGAAGCGCAGGATGTGGTCGAAGCCCGAGGGATCGGCGTAAGCGGAAAGCGCCGCGGCGCAGAGCAGGACCGAGAGAAAAAGGCGTATGGACATGTGTTCCTCTTCAAGGGTGGCGGGAGGAGAATGGCTCTCCTCCCTGGCGCTTGGGAAAAGCCCGGCTCCGAGGAAAAATCGGGGGGGTTTGCCGAGGGCTTTTCCCGGGCGCTTATTTTCTTATGAGAACGTAGTGGAAGCTTACGGTCTGATCGAGCGCGTTCCCCAGACAGATCTTGGCCTGGCCCAGGGGGTCTATCTCCACCCAGTAGGCTGTGCCGATCATTTGCGCGGGGGTGGCGCAGACCACGGAGTTTTGCGTCAGTCCGGAAGCAAAGATCGTGACTTCCGTCTCGCCGCGGGGAATGTCCGCCCGGCCGCTCTGGGAAGGGGAGAAGTCGATGACGCCCAAGGGCCGGATGTCTCCCGCGGCGCCCAGAAAGAGATCGCCTCCGGCGGCTCTCAGGCAGGCGTTGCTGTGGACCAGCACCAAATCGCAGCGGCTGTCCTCGCTGCCTATGTACCAGTTGCCGTTGTTGGGGAGCCTGAGGTCGCTGACGTAGAGGGCGCCGGTCACCGAGCCTCCGCCGGCGGTGATGAACCGGTCGCTGAGGCCGTCGGGGAGCGTCTCCGGCAGCCTGAGGTCGCTGACATAGAGCGCGCCGGTCACGGTGCCGCCGCTGACGGTGACGAACTGTTCCTTCAGCCCGGGCGCCAGGTCCTCCTCGCCGACGAAAACGCTCTCGCCCAGAAGGGCGGACATTTTTCCGGACAACTGGTCTTCGGTCAGGACCGGCCGCGAATCCGCGTAAAGATCCCCCGGCAGATCAACGCGGTCGGAGGACACCGCGACCTCTTTGTCTTCCCTGGTGGAGAATTCCAGCCAGAGTTCCCTGGTGTCGTTGAATTTCCAATAGGTCTGGGACGGAGGGATGACGGCGCTTATGGAGGGCTCCAATTCCGGTTCCGGGTAATAGTACGTCGAGGTCTTGAACCGGTATCCGCGGCAGACGTAGGGATGGATCGCGGAATAGTTGGAGGTCGTCCGCAATCCCGCCAGGTATTCTCCCGGAGGGAATTCCGAGATGTTGGCGGCGAATGTGTAGACGCAGCGCGGGAAGGCCGCGGTGGAAACGGAGACGGCGCTGGCCAGGACGGATATTAGGGCCTCCGATCTGAAGATGCAGACGGCCTGGGGCGGGGCGATCTCGTTTTTGGTTTTGAAATAGAGCGTGACGCTGCGCGGATGGGCGCCTCTACTCAGCCGGATGTGGCTGGCGAAATAAGTGACGTAGCTGATGTCGAAATGCTCGGGCAGGGTCGGGGGAGAGGGCGTTCCGAGCGCGGGAGACTCGGCCTTGTAGACGAGCTGCCCGGAGGAGCCGGTTACCATGCGGCTCAGGAAGGGATTGGCGGAGGGCAGGGCCAGGGTGCCGTTGGTCAGGCTGGAGGAAAGGTTCTGCAGCGAGGAGATCTTTCCGTTGGCGGTCCGCAGGGAGGCGTTGAGGGAACTTATGCTCTCCGTGTTGGCGGCCACCACGGCGGGGTCCAGGTCTTTGCTTTCCTCCGAGTAGAGGGAATAGGGGGAGCAGACCAGGTCGAGATCGGGAGTCAGCTGCCGGAAAGTCCCGCCGGAGCTGTTGGAGACCCAGACTCTTATCTTCCGCAGCGCTCCGCCGGCGAAAAGGTCTCTGGGCAGGGCTTCCATGTTGCTGAGGTTGGTGTTCCCCAGCAGAAGGTAGGCCACGTTCCCGCTAAGTTTGCACGTCACGGGGTAAAGCGGATCGTAATCCGGCGTTATCACGCTGTTCGACCAAAGCACGTTCCGCGCGTTCCCGTCGTGGATCGCGATCTTGAGGTAGACGGTGGAGTTCGGCAGGGCGAATGAGCTGTCCAGCTCCAGCCTCAGGGGCAGCAGGGGATCCTGGGCTCTGGCCGCCAGGGAGGCGCAGAACAGCAGCGCGAGGAGAAGTATTCTTTTCATTTTCATCATAAGCTCCGGTTTGGTTTTTTATGAAGGAAAAACAATGCCAGCGAGAAGAGCAGGGCGGCCCCCGGTTCCGGCAGGAGGTATACTCTGCCGTAAGTTTCCAGGGAATGGGCCGCCGTGGCGGGCAGACCGCCGCGGTAGACGCCCGCCTGCGTTCCGCCGCAATATATCGCGCCCACGGGATCGATCTCTCCCTGGCCGCCGCCGGAAGGCGGGGTCCCCAGGGCGCGAATGGGAAGCAGGGAGATCAAGGCGAGAAGTAAAAAGATTTTTTTCATGTGAGGCTCCTTTTTTTATATAACGGCAAAAAAAGCGAAAAAGTTGCGTCCCGGGTTTTCCCTCGCAACATAAGCGGGCCGATATCAAACTGTTCCGAAAACCGCTCCGCAAACTCCAAGGCTTTTTCCCAGGCTGGCAGCGCGGTTTTTGGTAAAATATCCTTATTAACTTTTGAAAACCCACTGTTAACCGAAAACCAACCCTCATTCTTGGACAAAAAATGAAAAAAGTTGCCGCGGGAAAGATCTTTCAGATCAAAACGAAAAACACCACGATGATCTTCGTCCCCAGGAAGGACACCTGGACTCTCATCTATTACGGGAAGCGCCTTGGCTCCGCCGCGGACGCGGTGAAGCTGTGGGGCCAGACAGAACGCTGGTTCTACACTTTGGGCGGCAACGTTCAGGAGACCTACCCCGCCTTCGGCGGCGACCTGGAGACCCAGCCCTCGCAGCAGTCCATGAACAAGCACGGCGCGCTGCTGGCGATCCACGCCAACGGCGACCCCACCACGGAATGGCAGATAGAGAGCATCGAGGAGGCGAAGGACCAGAGGGGCTTCCGCCATTACGTTTTCAGCTACAAGGACAGGGTCTATCCCTTCTTCCTCAAACAGCACTACAGGGCGGCCTACGAAACTGACATTATCGAGACCTGGGTCGAGCTCAGCCACCAGGAAAAGGCGCCGGTCAGGCTCCCCAGGATGGATTCCTGCGGCCTGAAATTCAGGGGCCTTTCCAACCGCTACTTCCTGCAGAACCTGTACGGCACCTGGGCTTCGGAAGCGCAGGTGGGCGAGTGCGAGATCGCCCGCGGCACCCACGTTGAGCTGGACGCCCGCTCCGGCGTCCGCGACGCCTGGGGCAACAATCCCTCCTTCATGCTCTCCGTGGGCCAAAAAGCCACCGAGACGGAAGGCAGCGTCATAGCCGGCGCCCTGGCCTGGTCCGGCGCCTGGCACATCGACGTTCTGCACGACGCCAACGACGACCTGCACATCTACGCCGGCGCCGCCAACCTTTCCGGTCCCTACATCCTGGATCCCGGGAAGACGCTTACCCTGCCGAAATTCCTCCTGACCTTCTCCTCCAAGGGCAAGGGCCAGGTCTCCCGCAATTTCCACACCTGGGCCCGCGACTACTGCATTCCCAGGGGCCACGAATTGAGGAGCATTCTCCTGAACAGCTGGGAAGGCGCCTACTTCAATCTTTCCGACCAGGTCTTATTGGACATGATGGACGGCGTCAAGAGGATCGGCGGCGAGATGTTCGTCATCGACGACGGCTGGTTCGCCCAGGGCGAATTCACCCGCAACAACGGCTGCACGGGCTTGGGCGACTGGACCTGGAACAGGGACAAGCTTCCCAAGGGCCTCAACTACCTGGTGAAGCAGGCCAAGAAGCGCGGCCTGAAGCTGGGCCTCTGGTTCGAGCCTGAGATGGCCAACACCAAGAGCCAGATCGCCAACGACCATCCGGAGTGGATCATCAGGGGCGCCAACCGCGCCCTGCGCGGCGGCCGCGGCGCCACCCAGGTGGTCCTGGACATGAGCAACCCCGAGGTCAGGGAAAACATCTTCAACCAGATCGACGCGATCTTGAAATCAGCCCCCGGCCTTTCCTACATCAAGTGGGATGCCAACGCGGACTTCATGAACTACGGCTCCGATTTCCTGAAAGGGGAAAGGTGCGCCAACCTTTGGTTCGACTACACCGTGGGCGTTTACGAACTTATCGCCAAGCTTAGGAAAAAATATCCCAAGATCATTTTCCAGGCCTGCTCCTCCGGCGGCGCCCACGCGGAATACGGCTTCCTCCAATACGCCGAGGAATTCTGGGGCTCCGACGACAC
>DBWD01000021.1:284-3907 GCA_002308555.1 bacterium UBP3_UBA1247 | reverse complement strand
CGGGCGATGATCTTGTAATTGCCCACGTCGAAAAGATCCTGCGCCACGATCTCCTGGACATTCGTCCCGCCGTCCTTGTAGGAAGCCCACTCGGGGTTGTCGCTGGTGATGTCCTGGACGCCCCAGTCCGGGCTGCGGTTGCCGGAATAGCAGTCCCTGGCGGAGACGGCGTCCTCGGGATCGGACACGTTCTCCGGATGCCGCATGACGAGCTGCATCTCCGCGTCCCCCACCCACATCATGCGGACGGCATAGCTGTAGGAGTCCGCACCGGCCAGCCCGGGCGCCAAAAGCAATATCGTTGTCAGGATCAGAAATTTCTTCATCAGTTTTTCTCCCTGTTTCGTTACTCGTTGAAATTTGCCTTGAACAGTTCTTCCATGGCGTCCAGAAGCTCGTTGGCGTCTTCGCCCTCGGCCCGGAAAACCAGTTCCGTCCCCTGCCCGGCCGCCAGCATCATGAGGCCCATGATGGATTTGGCGTTTATCTCTTCTTCGTCGTCGGTCCTTCTCGCGGTGAGAGTCGCTTTGTACTGGGCCGCCAGCTTCACTATCAAAGCGGCCGGCCTGGCGTGCAGTCCTTGATAGTTCTGGACTTCCAGGACGCGTTCAAGGGCGGAGGGTTCTTGCGGCATATTTTTCCGTTTGTTTATTTGACGATCTTGTTGTTTTTCTCGGCGGCCTGGATCATGCTGTCGATCAGCTGGTCGTTGAAACGCTTGGCCACGTCGAAATCGAGCGATTTGAGTTTGAAGGTCTGGGCGGCGGCCTCGATGAGTAGCGCCACGTCCCTGCCGGGCTTCACCGGGATCTGCATGTGGGGAAGCGTCTGGCCCAGGATCTCCGTGGTGGATTCCTCCAGGCCGGAGCGGTCGATCTGGTCGCGCTCCTCCCAGTTGAACAGCGTGACGACCAGGTCGATGCTCTTCTCCATCCTGATGCCCTTCACGCCGTAGAGGGACATGACGTTGACTATGCCCACGCCCCTCAGCTCCATGTGGTGGCCGCTTTTCTCGTTCACGGCGCCCACCAGGCCTTTCTCGGAAGAGATCCTGAGCTTGACCACGTCGTCCGCCACGAAGATGTGGCCCCGTGAGACCAGGCTCAGGGCGCATTCAGATTTGCCCACGCCAGATTTGCCCTGGATGAGAACGCCCACGCCGAAAACTTCCACCAGTTCGCCGTGCACGATCGCCCGGGGCGAGAAGACTTCGTCCAGCCATTTCGAGACCCGGTTCATGAAAGGCATGGTCACGTCCGGCGTTGTCATGACGGGCACTCCGAACTTGTCGGAAAGCTCGATCAGAACGGGAGGCGGCTCGTATCCCCTGGTTACGACCACGCAGGGAATGTGCATCTGAAGCAGCCTGCTCAGGCGCTCCCGCTGGTCCTCCTCTTTCATCTTGGCCAGATAGCAGACTTCCACCAGGCCGAGGATCTGAATGCGGTATTCCGCGAAGTCGTCATAATAGCCGGTCAAAGCCATGCCCGGCCGGTTCAATTCGCTGGTCGTGATCTTCCTGGTCATGCCCCGCTCGCCGGAGACCACCGTGAGATGGTTCTGGGAGCCGAGAGCCTGGAAAAACTCGCCAACTTCTATCGATTCCAGTTTAGTAACACGCATATATTAGATTTTAGCATAATTTAGGGTAAAAAAAGCGGCCCGCCGAAGCGGACCGCGGAAGTCAAAAAAGACAGGGCGTGTATCAGACTTCCTGCAGGCGGATGGTGTCCTTCTCCTTGGCCGTCATCTTTCCCTTGACGGTCCTGGCCTGCTCGTTGATTTTGTCGCAAAGAGTATCGAGCGTCGTTCTGAGATCAGCGCCGGTGGCGGAAGCCTTGATGAAAGTGTTGCGCCAGGAAAGCTCGGCCTGGGCCTCCAGGGTGTAGTAGTTGCCCTCGTAGCCGGCCTGGACTTTGATGTTCTTGGTGACAGAGGCTACCGAACGGAGCGCGGCGGGGATCTTGGTTTCAATGAATTCGCGGTCACGGGAATTGACACTGATATTCTTGGTAGTTACGACAACTTCCATGTTAGAAACCTCCTTGAGATTTGTTATTGTTTGCTGGCATACAATGTGCCATCGATAGTATTATATCAAAAATTCCCGAAAGATGAAAGCGAAAGCGCGGCCCAGGGATACGGCCGGCCGGCCATGCCGGGAAGGAAAGTTGCTATAATTAGCGTATGCTTATCCTGTTCAAAAGATTGTACCTCCTCAGGGAGACCCTGAAGGCGCTGCTTTACGCCCTCCGGCGCTACCCCAGCCTTCTTCTGGCCGGACTGCCCGGCCTCGTCCTGCTGGTCGCCGCCGTCCGCTGTAACGAGACGTTCATGACTTCCCTGGGAAGCAAGGCGGACGAAATTTCCTCCGTTTCCCTGCTTGGCCTGGTCTTCCTTAACCTGGTGGAGATTTTGGCGATCTCCCAGCAGTTCATCGCCTGGTCCAGGATCGCCGACGAGCGCTTCGACCAAGTCCCCCTGGGCGCCATCGTCAGCGGCTCCTTCAAGCGTTTCTGGGAAATGGCCCTGCCCCTTCTGCCGGTCTGGATCATTCTCCCCTATCTTCTGCATTTCGTTGGGACGCTCTATTTTTCCCTTTTCCGGCTCTTCTCCCTTAGCGGACCCCGGGACGCCGTCTGCTGCCTGGCGCTGATGACCTTCCTGCTCTGGCCTTTTATGGTCGTGGTCTCCGCCAAGCTGATCTTCCTGCCCACGATCTCCCTGGAGCTGCCCAGGAAAACTTTCTTCTCCGGCATCGTCTCCTCCTGGAATTACGTGACAGTCAAGATCCTCAAGTATCACTGGAGCGCCTTCGCCATCCTGACGCTTCCCTTCATCCTCGGCCTTCTCCTGCCCTTCGGCCTACTTCAGGACAACCTGCTCCTTTTCGTCGGCAAGTCCGAACTCCTGAGGATCCAAACGGGTGCGGTCCTGCTTTTCTGGCTGCTCGGCCCGCTTGCCCTGGCCGGCGCCCAGCGGCTCAACATGGTGCTGGTAAGGGAATTCGAGAAGGAAGTGCGCCGCCTGGCTGAAAAGCAGAACGCCTGAGGATCTCCCCAGGCGTTCCGGTCTTATTTTTTGCCGTCTCTCCGGCGTTTCAGCTCCGCCTTCCATTCCTTGATCCGGCGCAGCCGTTCCTTTATCCTGGCCTCTATCCCCTCCTCCGTGGGAGTGTAGTAGACCGCGTCGACCAGGGAATCCGGCAGGCACTGGAGATCCGCTATCTTGTTCTCCTCGTAATGCGCCAGGCGGTAGCCCTTCCCGTAGCCCTCCTCCTTCATCAGCTTCGTCACCGCGTTCCTAATGCAAAGCGGCACCGGCTCGGCCATCCTTTTCAGGGCGTCGCCCTTGGCCTGCTCGTAAGCCATATAGGAGGAATTGGATTTCGGCGCCATGGAAAGATAGATGACCGCTTCGGCAAGGTGCACCGAGCACTCCGGCATGCCGATCCAATGGCAGGCCTGGAAGGCCGCCACCGCCACCTGCAGCGCCTGGGGATCGGCCAAACCGACGTCCTCCGCCGCGAAGCGCGTCACCCTTCTGGCGATGTAAAGGGGATCCTCTCCCCCTTCCAGCATCCTGGCGAGCCAGTAGACCGCCGCGTCCGGGTCGGAATTGCG
>DBWD01000021.1:0-131 GCA_002308555.1 bacterium UBP3_UBA1247 | reverse complement strand
GCCCTGAGCTGATCGTCGCTGACGAGGACTTTTCGGCCGCCGAATCCCCTCTTGTCCTCCACCGCCCGGCGGAGCAATACAAGAAGATCATCCTCCGTGAGCCCCTTCAAAACGAAGACCTTGCAGCGCGA
>DBWD01000032.1:4947-5108 GCA_002308555.1 bacterium UBP3_UBA1247 | reverse complement strand
GGCGGCCTGAGAGGGGACAAGAAGGGCGGCAACCTTGCCTACGGACGCCCGGTCTTCACCTCCCCGCACGAAAAAGGCTACGTGGGCACCTTCCTGGTGGACGGCGAGACGACCAGCGAACCCAACTACTGGAGCGGCGCGCCGCCGCATCCCCAGTGGGC
>DBWD01000032.1:0-4890 GCA_002308555.1 bacterium UBP3_UBA1247 | reverse complement strand
CCGCCACTACGGCTACTCCTGCTGGATCTCGAAAGACCTCTCAGAGTGGAAGGAAGTCGGGAGAATGGACGACCTCTGCAGCAACTACTGCAAGGAAGGCGGCGATACCAACTTCGCCAAGGAGCCTGCCCGCTACGTCATGCTCGTAATCGAGAAGAACACGGTCAATGAAGGCGGCCACGCGGCGGAGATCGAGATCTACTGAGTTTGCCCAGCGGATCCGCGTTTTGTCAGGCTCTCCTTTCGGGGAGCCTGATTTTTTTAGGGTAGAGCCGAAAAAGCGCTTGTTCGCAATTCCGTTTTTTGATATAATAACCAACAGTTTTTTTTATTTGTAACATTGCGTTTCCTTCACGGCAAACTTGCCGCCCGAAGGGACGCTTCAAGATAACGGAAACATAATGAGATCGCTTCTTATCCTCGCCACCCTAGTCCTGACCGTCTGCGCCGCCGCCAGCGAACACCCCATGGTCTCCCCGGAGATCGACCTTGAGAAACCCTTCTGCTACTACAGCCGCCCCACCGACCAGCTGGGCGTGATGGACGCTCCAAAAGGCTTCATGGTGACGGCGGAGGGCTACCTCTACAACAGGGCGGCGGAACTGATGTTCCTTTACGGCCCGGAGCTTGAGCCGACCCACAACCGCAACCGTTATCTGGAAGACAACATTTACCCCATTGTCAATTACAAGCTGGAGAAGCTGGGGATCCGCTATTCCTTCAAGATGTTCGCCTTCACCCAGGAAAGGGGCGTGCCCAGGAGTCCGCTTTACGCCCTGGTCAGGGTCACCATGGAGAACGTCTCCAACACCAAGGGCACGGCTTTCTTCGCCGCCGGCATCCGCCACCGCGGCCTGACGCCCAGGGTCGAGGCCCACAGATCCTACGCTTTCCAGCGCGAGTCTTCCTACGAGTTCCGGGGCGACGCCATCATGCGCAACGACGAGATCATGGCCATCGTTCCCAACGAGCCCTCGAGGAAGCTCTCCGCCACCATCGACAATCCCTACGAGGGCGGCTTCAGGGGTTCCCAGTACGCCGTGACCGAGACCACGCCCGTCTGCCTGGCCGATTATTCCATCGACCTGACCCCCGGGGAAAACAGGAGCCTGACCTTCCTGATGCCCAACAATCCCACCAACTGGAACGCCGCGGCCACGCTTTTGGAATTCGTCAAGGATCCCAATTTCTTCGACAGCAAGCTTAGGGAAACGAAGGCGGACTGGGACAAGCTTCTCAACAGGGCCGTGGAACTGAAGATCCCGGAGGAGAAAGTCGAGGCGACATTCTGGACCAGTCTTATCAACATGGCCATCGCCCGCGACGACCAGGGCGACGGCTACTATTCCCAGGGCGTCAACGAGATGCAGTACACCGGCTTCTTCCCCAGGGACTCCATGTATTTCTCCTGGTCCTGGCTCTTCGCGGGTTTCCCGGAAGAAGGGAAGCACGTGGCCAACTATTACGAGAAGACGCAGCACAAGGACGGCCGTTTCTTCAACGACCAGGAAAACATCGGCCCCTACGCCGTCCTGATGTGGTACTACAAAACGAAGGACAGGGAATACCTGGACAGGATGTGGCCCAGGCTCGTCAACAACTTCAACTACGTCACCAACATCATCGCCAACGATCCGCTGCGTCTGATGCCGGCCATGGGCCCCTATGACAACGAGGGCATCACCGGCCACTACACCGCCCACAATTTTTACAACGCCAAAGCCTTCGAGATGATGGCCTCCTGCGCCAGGGAACTGGGCCAGGAAGAGGAAGCGAAAAAGTACCGCGCCTACGCCGACGGCTTCATCTCCAACATGATGTACCACGTCAACGCCGCCATCGCCACCAACGGCTTCATTCCGCCGGGCATCGACACGGGCAAGAGCGGCGCGCACTGGGGCAACATGGAGGCCAGCTATCCCACCTTCGTCATGGGCTCCCACGACGAGCGTGTCAAAAAGACCATCGACTACATCAGGAACGTGGACTGGAGCGACGAAGGCCTCATCATGTTCAACGCCCTGGGCTGCAACTGCCTCCACCACTACAACACCATGAAGGCCAGCATGGCGGACCTTTACATGGGCCGCGACGAGAACGTCATCAAGGACCTCTACGGCGTACTGCTCCACACTTCCTCCACCCACGCCTTCTTCGAGTTCTGCCTTGATCCCTGGAACAACCGGGACTTCGGCGGCAACTTCACCCCCCATGGCTGGGGTCACGTGAAATACGTCTCTTTGATCCGCAACATGCTGGTCAGGGAGGACGAGTGCAGCAACCTTTATCTGCTCTCCGCGGTAGCGCCCCTCTGGACCATGCCCGGGAAGGAGATCGTGGCCAGGCGCTTCAACACCCAGTTCGGCAACGTGGACCTGGTGGCCAAGGGCGTGAGGGAAGGCCTTAAGGTCGAGCTGAACCTGGACAAGCAGGGCGGCGTCTGGGGCAAGCCCAGGAAAGTTTTCATCAAGGTCCCTTACTACGCCTTGCGGGCGACGGTCTCCGTCGACGGCAGGGAAGTTCCCATCGGCAAGGACAACCAGGTCGAGATACCGCTGGAAACGAAAGAGGTGATGATGTATTACAAGCGCTCCGACGAGCCCGTCGAGACTTACAACTCCAAGGTCAGATGGTACGTGAAGGAATACGCCCGCCGCTTCGACGAATGGAGGAAAGAGAATCCCTTCGCGGCGCTCTGGGAATGCTTCCCTGAAAAGAAGCTGCAGAACTTCGAGGAACGCCAGATCAGGGACCAGCAGCTCAAGAGCCAGGAAGGCCTGATGACCTTCCTGCCGGTCCTGGCTTCCAGCACCGCGGACAAATGCGACCACAAGGCCATCAACGACGGCATCAACTCCGAGAGCACGCCGAAATTCTGGCGCCCGGCGCCGGACGACAAGGAGCCCTGGTTCGAGTGCGAGCTGGAGGAGCCGACCCAGGCCTACTGCGTGAAGCTGACCTGCCGCGACGTGGCGGAGGCCAAGGCCAAAGTATACGTCACCAAGGCCGACGGCGAGACCATGCTGGTCGGCGATTCCGCCGCGCCCGCCCTGCCCATCCACGGCGGCCTCTTCGTCTGCACCTTCAAGTCCGTCCAGGTCAAGAAAGTGAAAGTCACCTTCGAGGGCCCGGTCTCCCGTTTCTACGAATGTACGCTGCTGGGAGAAAGGGACTGCTGGCACCAGGGCATCCCGAGAGCCCACGGCAAAGTGGGCGACCTGGCCTACAACCGCCCGGTCTTCACCTCGCCTTCGGAAAACCCGACGGAATCGCAGCTGGTCGACGGCGAAACGGACTGCGCGGTCTCCATGTGGAGCGGCGCGCCGCCGCATCCCCAGTGGGCGGTCATAGACCTGGGCGAGGAGACGGAATTCTCCAAGATCCACACCTACTTCTTCCACGACGGCAAGCGTTGCTACGACTATGACTACAAGGTCTCCAACGACATGCAGGTCTGGGAGGAGATAGGCGGCAGGAAGGAATGCCTGGCGGTGAAGGAAGGCGACGAGCTGACCTTCGAGCCCAAGAAGGGCCGCTACGTCATGATCACCATCACGAAAAACACGGACAATCCGGCCGGCCACGTGGCCGAGATCGAGATCTACGAGAAGTGACAGATCCTTCGGGAAAGGCTCCGACGCCTTGACTTTGTTCCTCCGTTTCTATATCATAGAAATGATAATCATTCCTATTTTATGAGCAGACAGAAAGAAGTTATTTTGGACGTCCTGAGGAAAGTCAGGACCCATCCCACGGCGGACGAGATCCTCCTGATGGCCAGAAAGCGGGTGCCCGCCCTGGCCCTTGGGACGGTCTACCGCAATCTCAAGCTGCTCTGCGAGGAGAAAAAGATCCGCCGCCTGCCCATGGAGGACGCTCCCGACCGCTACGACGGCTTCCTGGAGCCCCACGACCATCTGGTGTGCCTGGACTGCGGGAAAGTCTACGACGTGCCCTCCCTTCAGACGAAGGAGGCCCTGGAGGCCAAGCTGGGCACCGAGGTGAGCGATTACGAGATGAAAGTTTACTTTGTCTGTCCTAACTGCCGACACGAGGAATAAGCATGGCTCAGGATCCCTTGACTAAGATCACCTACGGTCTTTTCGTCGCCGCGGCGAAAGACGAAACGGGCCGCGACGTGGGCTGCGTGGTCAACACTGTCTGCCAGGTGACGGTCACGCCCGTGATGGTCTCCCTCACAGTCAACAAGCTGAACTACACCACCGGCTCCATAAGCAGGACGAAAGCCTTCACCGTGAGCATGCTGGACACCACCGCCGATTTCGGTCTCATCAAGAGATTCGGCTTCCAATCCAGCAAAGACGCAGACAAGTTCGACGGCCTGAAAACGGCAAGGGCGAAGAACGGCCTCGTTTATCTCGCCCAGAACGCCAACGCTTTCCTAAGCTGCCGCGTAAAACAGGAGATCGATCTGGGCACGCACCTCATGTTCATCGCCGAGGTGGATGAGAGCGGCGAGCTTTCAAATGAGGCGCCCCTCACTTACGCTTATTACCACGCCAATCTGAAACCCAAGCCGGCGGCCGCTCCCAAGAGCGGAAAGAAAGCCTGGCGCTGCAAGATCTGCGGCTACGTCTACGAAGGCGAGGAGCTGCCTCCCGATTTCATCTGTCCGCTCTGCAAGCACGGCGCCGCGGATTTCGAGCCCGTGGAAACTGAAGACAATTCCAAAACCAATACAGAACTATTAAAAAGGAGTAACGCTATGGATCTTAAAGGCACCAAAACCGAGGCCAACCTGAAGGCCGCTTTCGGCGGCGAATCGATGGCCCGCAACAAGTACACCTACTTCGCCTCCAAGGCCAAAAAGGACGGCTACGAGCAGATCGCCGCGCTGTTTCTGAAAACCGCGGACAACGAGAAGGAACA
>DBWD01000088.1 GCA_002308555.1 bacterium UBP3_UBA1247 | reverse complement strand
CTCCTCCTCGTAGCCCAATTCCTTGGCGGCCTCGGAGAGATACTCGAAGGCTTTGGCGTTGTAGAAATTGTGGGCGGTGTAGTGGCCGGTGATGCCCTCGTTGTCGTAGGGGCCCATTTTCGGCATGAGCTTAAGGGGATCGTTGGCGATGATGTTGGTGGTGTAGGTGTAGTTCTTCATCAGGACAGGCCACATCTCTTTTAAGTAATCGATATCCTTGGTCTTCCTGTACCACATAAGGATGGCATAAGAGCAGATGTTCTCCTGATCGATGTAGAAGCTGCCGTTCTCCTGCAGGTAGTGCTTGTACTGGTTGACGACCTTCCTTCCCTCATCCGGCATGCCGGCGAAGTACCAGGCCCAGGTGAAATACATCATGTCCCGGGGCACGAACATGTAGTACTGCATCTCGTTGACGCCCTGGTAATAGGTGCCGTCGCCCTGGTCGTCCCTTGAAATGGCCATGTTCATGAGGCTGGTGTAGAAGGCGTTTTCGACTTTCTTCTCGGGGAGCCTCAGCTCCACGGCCTTGTTCAGCAGCTTGTCCCAGTCTTCCTTCGCCTCCGCGAGCTTTTTGTCGAAGACCGCGGGATCGAGGTAGGCTTCCAGTTCGCCGATCTCGTCCGGGGAAGTCGGCATGTTGGGGTATAGCAAGACTACGCTCTTGCTCTCCCCGGGGGCGAGGGCTATTTCATAGCGGGCGGGGCACCAGGGGGTGGTCTCCAGGACCGCCTCCTCGTAGCCGCGGAAAGCGCCTTTGTAGATGGTGTCGATGGTCGAAGTGATATATCTTTCGGGAACGTCCTGGTAGAGCGCGATCACCTCGTCGTCCCTCAAAGCGGCGTTGCCCCTGAACTCATAGAGGGAGCCACGGCTGAAGGGATAGGCGGAATGGATGTCGATGCGCCTGGTCAAACCTTTGTAGCGCGTGCCGACGCCGAAGTAGGCCGTGTTGTCGCTGCCGCTCACGTTCTCCATGGTCACCTTGACGAGGCAGTAGAGCGGGCTTCTGGGGACGCCGCGTTCTTTCGTGAAGGCGAACATCTTGAAAGTGTATTTCACGCCCAGCTTCGTCATGTCGTAGCTCATGATGGGATACTTGTCGTCCTCGAAGACTCTGTTGCGGTTGTGGGTCGGCTCGTACTCGGGTCCGTACATGAACATCAGTTCGGAAGACCTGTTGTAGAGATAGCCTTCCGCGGTCACCATGAAAGCGTAGGGCGCGTCCCAGACGCCCAGCTGGTCGGTGGGCCGGCTGTAGTAGCAGAAAGGCTTGGCCTCATCCAGTTCCGGCGAGACCATGGGGAAAGTGAAAGCCTGCGCGAGGGCGGCGCAAAACAGAACGAAGAGCGGGAACGATAACTTATTCATATATCCTTAAGGTTTTGTGTTTAACTTTTCCAGGGCGGCCGCGAGGACCATGTCGACGGTCACGGCCTTCATGCAGCGGTGGTCGCTCTCGCAGATCCGCCGGCAGTGTTTGCGGCAGTCGTGCTCCCCTCTCATAAGCACGCTGTTGGTGCCGATGGGCGCGGTCCTCAGCCAGTTGGTGGGGCCGAAGATCGCGACGACCGGGATCTTCGCCGCTGCGCCCAGATGCATGGTGCCGGTGTCGTTGGTGACCAGTATCAAAGCTTTTTCCAGCAGCGCCGCCAGCTCGAAGAGCGTGGTCTGGCCGGAAAGATCGTGGCACCAGGAAGCCGCGCCCTCGTCCTTTCCGCTTATTTTTTCCATCACGTCGCGGCAGACCGCCGCGTCGGACTTCCCGCCCACCAGACAGCAGTCCGCTCCCGTTTCCTTGCGGAGCTTCAGGGCGGTCTCGGCGTAGTTTTCCGGAAGCCAGCATTTGGCGGTGCCGTAGCTGGCGCCGGGGCAAAGCACGAAATAGGGCGCCTTGATCCTTTGCGCCATGCTCTCCCTGGCTTCCACGGGAATGACGATCTCCGCGTCCAAGGTGTGGTCGACGGCGTGGTGCACGAGCTTCTCCACGAGATAAAGCTGGCAGTGGGGCTGCTGCTCGCCGTCCAGATGGTGCGGGAAGGGCACCTTGCGGTTCAGAAGCATGCCCCGCATATAAGTGGCCCAGCCCATCCTCCTTCTTATGCGCGCCAAAAACGGAACCAGGGCCGCGTCGAAAGAATTGGGAATGATGAGGCAGAGATCGAAACTCATCTTCTTCAGTTCCCTGCCCAGATCCCAGCGGTCGTCCAGGCCCATGATCCCTTTCCTGACCTCGAAGGGAATAACCTCGTCCACGTAGGGGCACATCCTCCAGACATCGGCGACCGACTTTTTGGCCAGCACATAAATTTTGGCGTTGGGGCGGTATTTCCTGAGCTCCCTCATGGCCGGCATGGCCAGCACGCAGTCCCCCAGCCAGTTGGGGGACCGAACGAGAAGCTTATAGGGAGCGTAATCCGCCATCATTTTTCCCCGGACTCAGGATGAAGCCTGGTGTAGCTCTTGCGCCACTTGCGGTGGGCCCAGAGGTAGTTTTCCGGCGCTCTTCTGATCTCTTTCTCCAGGCAGTCCATGCAGCGCTGGGTGGCTTCCCGGATGTCCTTTTCCGGATCATCGCTCTCATTGACGAAGAAGGGCTCGTAAATATAGGCCTGGAAATGATGGTCGGGCAGTTCCCGGCAGAAGGCCGGGACTATGGGGCAGTGGGTCATGCGGGCCAGGGCCGCCGCCGCGTTGGTGGTGGAGCAGACTCTGCCCATGAAAACGGTGGGCACGCCGCCTTTGCCGGCGTACTGGTCGGCCACCAGGCCGACTTCTCCCCCGCGCCTCAGCGTTCTGATGAGCGGGCGGATGGCTTCCTTCTTGTTGACCAGTTTGAGGCCCACCGCCTCCCTGAGCCTGGCGATGTTCCGGTAGATAAGCTTGTTCCTGAAAGGCCTGCCCACCGCGGTGAAATCGCCGCCCAAAAGCGTGCTGGTCCAGCTCTGGCTTTCCCAGTTGCCGTAGTGCGCCGTGAA
>DBWD01000108.1:174-3241 GCA_002308555.1 bacterium UBP3_UBA1247 | reverse complement strand
ACGTTGGCGGCGGCTCCCGGCATGTCGCTCTCGGAGGTCACTCTGACCACCGGAACGGGCGCCTCGGGGGAGATGCGGTTCACCTCGCCGCGGACGAAATGATCGAGCATGACGTCGCCCGCCACGAGCACGCGGCGGCCGGCCATGCGGTCAAGGGTCTCTTCGATCTTATTCTTCCTCATTCTTCTTGGTGGCTTCGTAAGCGGCCTTGATCTGCTGGGCGATGTTGGGCGGGACCTCGCTGTAGTGCGAGAATTCCATGGAGTAGCTGCCCGCGCCGCCGGTGATGGATCTCAGTTCGCTGCAGAAGCGGAACATTTCCGCCTGCGGGACCTGGGCCTTGATGACCTGGAGCTTGCCGTCCACGTCCATGCCCATGATCTGGCCGCGCTTGGAGTTGATGGTGCCGTTGATGTCGCCCATGAATTCCTGCGGGCAGGCGATGGAGACGTTCATGATGGGCTCGAGCAGAATGGGGTCGGCTTTCTTGATGGCTTCGCTGAAAGCCATGCGGCCGGCGATCTGGAAGGCGATATCCTTGGAGTCGACCGGGTGTTCCTTGCCGTCGTAGAGCTCCACGATGACGTCCACCACGCGGCAGCCGGCGATGACGCCTTCGCTCATGCGGGACTGGATGCCCTTGTCCACGGAGGGAATGTAGGAGCCGGAAATGACGCCGCCCACGATCATGTCTTTGAACTCATAGCCCTTGTCCCTTTCGTTGGGTTTCAGGCGGATGGCCACTTCGCCGAACTGGCCGGCGCCGCCGGACTGCTTTTTGTGGCGGTATCTCACGTCCGCGCTGCCGCGGATGGTCTCATGGTAAGCGACCTTCGGCGTGGCGGTCTTGACTTCCGCGCGGAACTTGTCCTTGAGCCAGCGGAAAGAAACGTCCAGGTGGACGTCGCCCATGCCGGAGACCAGGAGCTCGTGAGTTTCCTGCGGACGGTCCACGTGGATCGTGGGATCCTCCTCAACCAGCCTGTTCAGGCCTTCGGAGATGCGTTCCTCGTCGCCCTGTTTGGCGGCGGTCACGGCCACGGTCATGACGGGGTTCGGGAATTCGATGGGCGGGAAGTCGACTTTGACGGCGCCCAAGGTGTCGTTGAGTTTGGTCTTTTTAAGTTTGGAAACGGCCACGATCTCGCCGGGCAGCGCGGCGTCCACGGTGATCCTTTCCTTGCCCTGCATGATCATCAGGTCGCCGAAGCGCTCCTTCTGGCCGGAGGTCTGGTTCTGAACTTCGGTGCCGGAGCTGATCTTGCCCTGATAGACTCTCAGGAAGGTGATCTGGCCGATGGAGGCGTCCGTCACGGTCTTGAAAACGTAGGCGCAGGCCGGGGCGTTGGGATCGGGCTTAAGTTCGGTGTCCCCCACTTTCTTTACGCCCTTGTCGGCGGGGCTGGGGAGATAGTTCAGGATGGCGTCGATGACTTCCTGCACGCCGGTAAGGGTGGTGGCGGAGGTGACCAAGACGGGGCAGAGGAGGCCCTGGGCCACGCCTTTCTTGAAGGCGTCCGCGACTTCCGCGTCGCTAAGCTCGCCGCCGAAATATTTTTCCNNTCGATGAGTTTCGTTTTCATTTCCTCGAAGAGGGAGGCGTCGGCCGCGCCGGGTTCGGACCCGAAGAGGGACACCACGCCCTTGAAGTTGGCTTCCATGCCCACCGGGATGACTATGGGGCAGCAGGAGCTGCCGAAGTTGTCCACCAGGGCCGCCAGGGTCTCCTCGAACTTGGCGCTTTCCTTGTCGGCCTTGTTGATGACGAACATGCGGGGCAGCTCGTACTTGTCGAGGATCTTGACGTTCTGGATGGTTCCCACTTCCACGCCCTTGGTGGCGTCGATAAGCACCACCGCGGAATCGGCCACGGCGGCGTTGGCCACCACCTGGCCCACGAAGTCGGCGTAACCGGGCATGTCGCCCACGAAGACGTTGTGGCCGTTGGTGGTGAAATAGAGGTTGCTGCCGTGGATGCTGACGCTGCGCTCCTGCTCTTCGGGGGTGCAGTCGGACACGGTGTTCTTGTCAAGTATCGTCCCGAGTCGCTGGGTCATACCAGTTTTGTTTAGCATTGCTTCCACGAGGCTGGTCTTGCCGGAAGCGGCGTGACCGACCACAATAACGTTCCTGATTTTTTCTACCGGGACATTTTTCATAATTTTGGCTTGGATTTGGGGTTGTGATTAGTTTTGTGAAGGGAACGTCCCCGCTTTTTCAGGCGGGAATATTCTCTTGATTTTAAGATTATTGAATTATACAAAAAGGCTCTTTTATTAACAAGGGGGCGACGTTTTCTAGCGACGCCGGCCTCCTGTTCACCAATGTATGGGGGCGCGGCCGCGGGCGGAAAGGAATTCGTCGCACTTCAGGAAATGGCCGCAGCCGAAAAAATTCCTGGCGGAAAGAGGCGAGGGATGGGCGGATTCCAGGATGAGATTGTCTTCGGCTTTTATGACGTCCTTAAGCTTGCGGGCGTTGTTCCCCCAGAGGAAGAAGACCAGCCCTCCCCTGCCGCTCAGTTTGCGCAGGACGCCGGAAGTGAATGTTTCCCAGCCTTGGCCGGCGTGGGAGTTGGCCTCCCCTTCCCTGACGGTCAGGACAGCGTTCAAGAGCAGCACGCCCTGGGAGGCCCAGCTTTTCAGGTCGAGTTTCGGGAATTCCCGCCCGTATTCCATTGACAGTTCCCGCCGGATGTTCCGCAGGGAGGGCGGCTCCCGGACGCCCTCAGGCACGCTGAAAGCCAGGCCCTCTGCCTGGCCTTCCTCGTGGTAGGGATCCTGGCCCATGATGACCGCCCTGGTCTCCTCCGGAGAGAAAAAAGAAAAGGCGCGGTACACCTTTTCCTCAGGAGGAAAGACGGCGTGCCGCGCCCGTTCAGCGGCGAGAAACTCTTCCAGTCGAGCGAAGCTTTCGGCCTTCGTCTCCTCAAGAAGAAATTCTCGCCACTTTTCAGGAAGCATTACTTTTCTTCGATGATGGCCTTCATGTCCGGGTCGTTCTCCATCACCCAGCGGTAGTGGGCCTGGCGCGTCAGCTTGGCCGCGGCCGCCTCGTCGGCGATGAT
>DBWD01000108.1:0-122 GCA_002308555.1 bacterium UBP3_UBA1247 | reverse complement strand
GCCAGGATCTCAGCCTTGCTGGAGCCGGTGGCCAGCAGCAGGCAGGCCTTGGCGTCCAATACGGTGCCGACGCCCATGGTCAGGGCGTGGGTCGGGACGTTCTTGGGGTCGCCGCCGAACAT
>DBWD01000019.1 GCA_002308555.1 bacterium UBP3_UBA1247 | reverse complement strand
TTGGACACTCTCGTTTCCGTCATGGCCGGACTTGCCATTTTCCCAGTGGTCTTCGCCATGGGCTTCGCGCCGGACAGCGGTCCCTCGCTGATCTTCAAAGTGCTGCCGCTGGCATTCCAGAAACTCCCCTTGGCCACCGTTTGGAACATCATCTTCTTCGTTGCCGTTCTGATAGCGGCCCTGACGAGCGCCGTTTCCCTTCTGGAAGGCCCTGTCTGCCTTATGGTGGAGGAGCTGAAGTGGAAGAGAAGCAGGGTGCTTTTGATCCTTGTTCCCATACTCTGCTTCGTTTCCTGCGTCATCACGCTCGCTTCCGGCGACTACTCCAATTTCCCGAGACTCGGCGAATTCATCCAGAAAACTTTCCTGACCGCCCAGGGCAGCCTCTTCGACACCTTCGACACCGGCGCCTGCCAGTGGCTCATACCGATAGCCTGCTTCCTGACGCTTCTCTACGCCGGCTGGGTCTGGGGTCCCAAGGAAGCCGTCAAGGAAATGCGCAGCGGCTCGACCGGCGCCATGGACACCCACTGCTGGCATCTCTTGTCCGGCGTCCATGAATACAATGTCACGGGCGAGCCTTCGCCTTTGTCACCCTGCGTCATCTGGGCCTTCTTCATCCGCTTCATCTCCCCCATCCTCGTCCTTCTGGCTTTCCTGGACGGACTGGGAGTTTTTAGATGAGTTCCGAAAAAGAGTTCTGGTCCTCCTCCAAAGGTTTCATTCTGGCCATGGCCGGCTCAGCCATCGGGCTCGGAAACATCTGGCGCTTTTCCTACATCATGGGGAAATACGGCGGCGCCGCTTTCTTTCTGGCTTACATCGGCGCCATTTTCTTCATCGGCCTGCCCATCATGCTTTGCGAGCTCGCACTTGGCCGCTCCTCCCAGAGCGGGCCTCTGGACGCCATGACGAAACTGGCGCCCGCCAAAACGAAGCTCTCGAAACTTCTGGCGGTGCTTTTATTCCTAGGGGCCGGCTGCTTCGTTTTCGCCGGCATGCGCACCCACACGGTCCTGACGGCGCTTCTGGGTGTGGGCGCCCTCCTTTACGGCTGGGGCACCCTGGGATTTGCCGCGACTTATCTTACGCCTTTGATGATCTCCGTCTTTTATTCCGTGGTGGGCGGCTGGATCATCATTTACACTTTTCTTTCCCTTAAGGGCGGGATCTTCCGCCAGTCTGTGGAAAGCTCCGCGGAACTCCTGAACGGTCTGGTGCTGGCGCAAAACAGCAAGGCCTGGATCGTCATCGCGGCCGCGCTCCTGTTTTTCCTCATGACCTGCGGGATCGTCCTGGCCGGCATAAAAAAAGGCATCGAGAGATTCTCCAACATCTTCATGCCGGTCATCTTCATTCTGTTTTTGGTGATCATCGCGCGGGCCCTGACGCTGCCGGGAGCCAAGGAAGGCTTGAGATTCCTCTTCCTCCCCGACTTCTCGAAACTCACGGCGGAAGCCGTCATGGCCGCCCTGGGGCAAGCCTTCTTCACGCTCTCCCTGGGTGCCGGCGTGGGCATCGCCTACGGCGCTTACCTCGACAGATCCGTCTCGCTTGTGAAAACGGCCGTCACCATCGTCCTTATGGACACCTTCGCCTCCGTTCTGGCGGGGCTGGCCATCTTCCCCATCCTCTTCGCCACGGGGCTCGATCCCCAGGAAGGAACGTCCCTGGTCTTCAAGGTCCTGCCGCTGGCCTTCGGGAAACTTCCCCTGTCGGCGCTCTGGGGCTTCCTTTTCTTCTTCACGCTGCTCCTGGCGGCGCTCACGAGCTCCATCAGCATGCTGGAAGGCGCGGTCATGGGACTGATGGACAAACTGTCCCTTTCCCGCGCCAAAGCCGTGGCCATCCTCGCGGTGGTCTTGGGGTCCCTCGTTCCCATCACCGCTCTTTCCGCCGCGAATTACGACAACCTTCCCGTGCTCGGAAGTTTCCTGCAAGGAACGCTGGGCCTGAAGTCGGAATCCTTTTTCGCCATACTTGACAACACCACCTGTCTGTGGCTCATGCCGCTCACCGGCCTCGCCACGATCTTCTTCGTGGTCTTAGTCTGGGGCAGGAAAAATGTTTTGGAGGAAATGCGCGTCGGCGGAGAAAAAGACCTGGCTTTCGCCAAGGTCTGGTTCTTCGTGGTCGCCTTCATAACGCCTTTGCTGGTCATCGCGGCCTTTCTGAAAGGCCTTAATATAATCTTTTAACATTTTGCCTTAAAGCAGTTTAAATATTATAGCCGCCGATTATTGTTTACTCATAAACTGTTTCCCTTTCAATTTTCCCGCTTTTGTGATAATATATTAGCGGACAATGAAAAAGGAGGTTTTTATGCCAAACACAAACGATAATGTGAAACAGACGAAAATGCCCTGGTTCCTCAAAGTCGTCCTGGCTTTCGGCGTCCTGATCCTGGTGCTCGGAGCCGCTTTCACGCTCGCCGACATTTGGCGAGAACTGTTTACGAGCAAGGAATTTTATCTGGCTGTCGGCACCGTCGCCTATTTGTTCGGCGGATTCTTCCACTACAACAAGATCGTCCCGACTCTCCGCGAGATCTGCTACTGCGTTGGCTGCGGCTTCATATCCGGCGGGCTAATTCTCCTCTTTATAAACGGCAGGACGGATATGACCACCGTCTGCTTTTTCATTCTGCTCTTCGGAATGGGCTTTGGCGTGCTGCTCGATTCCATAGGGCACTATATAGTATGTTTCGCCCAATTGCTTTTTTTCTACATTGGGCCTTTGTGCGACGATATCGATCCCAACATTTTTTATGTCTCCGCATCGCTGGCTCTGCCTCCCGCTTTTCTGGCCGCCTTCTTCTGGCGCCGCAGGGTCTCCGTTTTTCTGCTCTTTTTAATGTCTCTCTTTCTCAGCCAGAACATCTTCGAGATGATCATGCCGTATCGGATAACGTATCTATCGATCGCCGTTTTGACCTTCTGGGCCGTGGCCTCCGAACCGAAGATCGTGGGCGAAAGCAGCAAGCTCAAGAGAGCGGCCGTCCTTTTCGCCGTGTTTTTCAGCGTGCTGCTGACATATTTCCTTTCCTTCGACCAATTCTGGAAAAACTTCAATTTCATCGAGATCTCCAAATATTTTTACTTTGACGGTTTGAAATGCACCCTCGGATTCGTCTTCCTCGGTTTCGAGATCGCTCTTATAGTTTTATCCTACCTGCGCGCCGCCGCCAATCGCGGCCTTAAATTTGACTGGCTCCATGTGATCATCCCGCTGGTCATCATAGGTCTGGTCGTTATCGTTAAATTCACTCCGCGTCCGGGAGCGGTCGACAGCTGCGACTGCCACGGCCTTCTCTTCTACGGCGGCCGGGAAAAATTGTTCTTCTGGATCTTCAACCTGCTCGTAGCTTTCCTGATCTATTGGAGCTACAAAATCAAAAGCGTCACCATGACGGTGTTCTGCGTGCTTTTCTCCACGATCTTCATGACGATAAGGATCTGCGTTGACAGCATTTTCCATCACACTCCGGACGGCACGCCCCTCATATACGCCGGATCGATACTGATATACACCGTCGCCTGCTATTTCATAGTTAATAAGAAAAGACAGGAACAGAAGACGGAAAAAGAAAACTCATAAATTTTCCTTAATCGAAAAAAGGAGAAAAATTATGGACGAAAACGAAATCAAAAAACAAGAGATCGCGAATGAGAGACGCGACTCCGTCAAGATGATGGCGGTCCTGGGCTGCGTGGCCATCGGCATCGGTCTGATCCTTCTGGTCGTCAACTACTGGGAAACCATCTTCTCCTCCAAGTACTTTCTTCTGGCCTGCGGCCTTGCCCTGCACGGCCTGAGCTTCGCCCCTTCCACGAAGAAGATCTTCAAGGCCCTGCCGGAAGTGTTGGCCATGCTCGGCACGGCGCTCATAGGCTTCGCCCTCTGGCACATTCTGCCGGAAGGCTGGGAGCACCGCTCGAAACTGGGCTTGATCCTCGTCATAACCTTCGCGGTGGGCGTCGCCCGGGACATGAGGCTGCACGAGGCGCTCTCCTACTTCCTGGTGGTGCTGCTCTTCCTGGAAGGCCTCGACCACGACGACTTCGCGCTGCGCTTCTACACCCTGGGCATATTCCTAGTCATCGCGGCCTTCTCCTTCATGGCTTACTGGAAGAAGAGCGTCGTGGCCTTCGCCGCCGCGCTGGTCTCCATAGGCATGGCGCAGTTCATCTTCGGCGAGGTGCTGCCCTTCAAACCGCTGCAGCTTTCCCTGAACGCGCTTATCTTCTGGGGTCTGGCCTGCTCGCCGCAGATAAGGGAATACAACGAGAAGTTCTCCAAGATCTCCTACGTGGTGGCTTTCCTGGAGACCTCGATCATCATCTACATCCTGGCCTTTGAGGATGTTTGGGAACTCGATTGGTTCAACAACCACCTGAGTTTCTCCGTTCTCAAAAAGGACGTATTCTACGGCGTCATCACCTCGGCCTTCTATTTCTTCGAGTTCGCGGTGACCTTGCTGTCCTTCCTGTATTTCTGGAAGTCCGGCGCCAAGGCCAGGGCCAGGATCACCTACTTCCTGCCCGTTTTGATCACCCTGATCTTCCTGCTCTGCAACATAGGCACGAACACGAAGGTCGGAGACACTTTGTATCTTCTGCCCGAGAGCGTCTATTCCAACCTCTTCTTCTTCATCTGGTTTCTGTACCTCTTCTTCAACATCTGGGTGAGTTTCAAGGAGAGGCGAATCCTTCTGAGGGTGTTCGCGCTGTTTTTCATAGTGATAGGCGGCATCGCGCGCATAATCGTCGAGAATTCCTTGAAGGAGCTCGGCACCGCCTTCTGCTTCATCTACGCCGGCATGATCCTGCTCTTCACGGCCTACTGCGCCTTCAAGGTCTTGAGCGACGAGGAGGAAGAGGAAGCCGCGCGGACACTTGACGCCAAAAACGACGACATGACAGTCGGCGACGAGATCCAGTGACGCGGTCTCCGATATTCAAGGCAAATAAAAAAGCCCTCCTCGCGGAGGGCTT
>DBWD01000157.1:7319-10689 GCA_002308555.1 bacterium UBP3_UBA1247 | reverse complement strand
ATGGGAATATTTTAACACATTTTGGACCTTCCGGCAATATAACTTGTGCTATAATTGCCTTGTGATTAAACTTCTGAAAACAGTAAAGCCCGGCCGCGCGGTCCTGAGAACCATAGCGGAAGAGCTCGTCAAGGAACTGAGGAACAAGAGCCTCCTGGACCTCAGCGCCATAACCTTCATCCTGCCCGGCCAGCGCGCCGGGCGAAGGTTCCTGGAGATCCTATCCGAGATCTGCGCCAGGGAAAAGCTGCTCTTCCTGCCCCCGAAGACCGAGACCGACGTCTCTTTCCTGCGCCGCCTGGCCCGGGAGGCCGCCGGTCCTTCCCTGGCCTCCCCCTTCGAAGTCCGGGACGTCTGGAGGAAAGCCCTCGACGCCGAGCGCGGCCGCCTGGAAAAAGTCTTCGCCCTGAGATCCGAGGGAACGGACATCCCGGAAAGCGTGATCATAAGTTTCAGCGAGCGTTTAGAGGAACTGAGAAAAGATCTGGCTTTGAATCTTGTCAGCTGCCGCAAGGTCAGGGAAGCGCTCGCCGACCTGGCCGGGGAAAGGGAAAGCGAACGCTGGGAGGAATTGGAAGAACTTTTCGCGCGCTATCTCGGGGAACTTGAGAAAAGCGGGCTGAAAGACGAGTGCCTGGCGCTGGAAGAATATCTTTCCTCGCCGCTCGGTGAAAAGAGAACGCTATATGTCATCGGCTACCGCGAAAGGATACCGCTTCTGGAAGCGCTCTACGAAAGGCCGGACTTCGACGTCAGCGTTGTGGCGGTGGGCGAAGACTGGTTCGACGAAAAATGGCTTCTCAAAAATGACGCTGCCTTCCCTCCCCTGGGCGCCAAGCCTGAGGCGGTGAAGATCTTTGCCGATCCGACGGCGGAGGCGGAAGGAGTCTTCGCGAAACTTAGAGAGCTTTCCCCCAACGGAGAACTGTCCTGCGGCGACGTGACCATAGCGACCCAGGACGGCGATCTTGTTCCTTTCTTGAAAAAGTTCGGGAGCGCCGCCAAAGTCCAGATACACGAAGCCTCCGGGCGGCCTTTCGCGGAAACGGAACCAGGCTTGTTCCTGCGGTCCCTCGCGGAACTGTTGGAGAAAGCTGACGTTTTCGCCTACTTGAGGGCGCTGCGCCTGCCCTGCCTGGAACGGGGCGTGACGAAAGGCCATCTCGAGGACTTCCTGCCCGACTGGCTGGACAGTCTGGAAAAAACGTTGGGCGCATATCCCAAGGACTGGATGTTCGCCAAGACCGGCAACGAAACGGCGAAACAAGTTTTCGATTGGCTGGAAGCGCTCATCGCGCCCTGGCGTCAGGAAAGATCGAAACAAGAATGGCTGGCGGTCTTCAGGGAAACGCTCTTGAAGATTCTGCCCGGCCAAACCCCCGAGGACGCCTCGGCCTGGGAAAAATTGGCGGAGCACGCCGAAGCCTTGGCTTCCTCGAGAGTCCGGGAAGGGAAAATTACCGGGCTCGCCTTCCTGAAGCGGCTTTCCAAAGCCGCGCGCAATATCCATATCGCTTCCCAAACTGAAACGAACGCCCTTGACCTTACGGGCTGGCTGGAAGTTTTCCTCGACGACTCGCCGGTCATAATTATCTGCGACCTTAACGAAGACATACTCCCGAAGAGAGAAGCCGCCGACCTTTTCCTGCCGGACCAGCTCAAAACGCGGCTGGGCATGACGAATTGCGAGGACGTGATGAGAAGAGACCGCTATTTTTTGAGGACCCTCGCGGACCCCGCCGCGGAGACCTGCCTCTTCTCCTGCAAACAGTCCCTGAACGGCTTCTTCCGGGATCTTTCCCCGCTGCTTTGCGACGAGAGCGAGAGCGTGCGCGACAGGGCCGAATATATCAGGAAGTTCTACTCCGAAAGCTCGGCCGGTGAAAAAAGTCTCTTTCCTTCCCTCTTCCTGCCCAAGCCCCCGGAGGAAGAACTCAGCCTTAATATCAGAGAAAAGCTGGAGCGAAGCCTCGGGCGCGTCAGCGTGTCCAGGCTCAACGATTTCCGGGAATGTCCTTTCAAGTTCGCCCTGCGTCAGCTGGGAGTGGATGGAAAAGACAGGATCTACAACGAACTGCCTCCGCTTTTTTTGGGCAACATCGCCCACGAGGTGATGGAGCTTTTCGCCAAAGCGAAGATCGAAGGCCGCGTGGGCTCCGATCCGGAAGAATGCGAAAAATTCCTGACCGCATCCCTGGAATCCGTAAAACGCCGGGAACTGACCGGTTTTCCGCCCGCCCTGGCGGATTTCCAGCTTGATCAGCTAAGCAGAAAATTCGGGCCCTTCTCTTTGGAGCACTGCCGGCGCGAAGAGGAAGGCTGGCGGATAGTACAGGCGGAGGAGAAGCTGGAAAAGGATATTGACGGGATAGTCCTCACCGGGCGTCTCGACAGGCTGGACCAGAAAGGCGAAAAGGAATTCTGCGTAGTGGACATCGAGACCGGAGCCGCCGCGAAAAAGCCAAAAGACCTGGAAGAGGATCTGCAGATGAGCTCCTACGCCGCGCTGCTGGAGGAGCGTTACCCTAAATCCTCCTGGCGCTCCTCCTTCGTGAATTTCAGCGGCGAAAAACGGCAGCCCTGTTTCTATCTCGAGCGGGAGCTTGAAACGCCCATGATCAGGCTGCGGGCCGTGCTGGCGGATATCCGGGAAAGTTCTTTCGGGAACGTTTACGATCCGAAAAACAAAAGCTGCGGCAAATGTCCCTACCGTTTCTTCTGCGAAATGTCCGCGGAGGAACGCTTCGCTTCCGTGGAGGAACTGCTATGCCGGTGATATCCAACAGCGCCATCATCGCCTCCGCCGGCACGGGCAAGACTTTCCGCCTGGCCAAACGCTATATCAAGCTCCTGAGCCTGGGCGTCCGCCCCTCGGAGATAGTGGCGCTCACTTTCACCAACGCCGCGGCCCACGAAATGCTCCAGCGCATCCTGCTGGATCTGGCTAACGCCGTCCTCAGCGAAAAACACCTGCGGGATCTTTACGCTTCCGCCGGTTTGGACGGCGTCCCCAGCAAGGAGGAATGCGAAAAATGGCTGGCGCTTCTCATAAGGGAACTGCCTTTCGCCAAAATCTCCACCTATGACAGTTTCTTCTACAAGCTGCTGCGCTGTTTCGCTTTCGACCTCGGTTTGGATCCCACCGTGGAGATCCTTGACAAAAAGTTCCAAAACCAATTTCTGAAAGACGCCCTGGACGAACTTCTGGTCCTGAAAAGCAGGGATCCGGCCAGACTTTTCTCCCTTCTGGCCTCGCTGAGCGAAGACAACGAGCTGCGCCGAGCCACCAAAACGATCCTGGAGGCGCTTGGGAAGCTGGCTGAACAGAGCCTCTCCATTCCTCCGGAAACCGTGGCGAGAATACGGCTCA
>DBWD01000157.1:0-7179 GCA_002308555.1 bacterium UBP3_UBA1247 | reverse complement strand
AAGCCGGACTGGTCCAATATCGACGATTTGATGCTGACAGAGGAGTCGCTGGAGGATCTGAAAAACATGCTGCGCTACCTCGGCACCCGCGAGATCATGAAAAGGCGCGGCGAAACGGCGGCGGCCTACGAGCTGGCCCGGGATTACCAGAAAGTCCTGCTGGCCCTTAAATTCGAGCGGAATCTCTTCACCTTCTCGGACGTCTCCCTGGCCGTCTCGAAGCTTCTGGCGATCCCGGAGATCGGACTGGAGGTTTATTTCCGTCTCAACACCGGCATCAGCCATTTTCTGATCGACGAGTTCCAGGACACCTCCTGGCAGCAATGGGAGATCATGAGCCCCCTGGCGGATGAAGCGATCTCAGACGAGGAAAAAAGTCTTTTCGTGGTCGGCGACGTCAAGCAATCAATCTACAGCTGGCGCGGCAGCTCCCCGGAGATCTTCAACAAATTCCTCGAACGTTACGAGGAGGGCTTCGAAACGGAACAGCTCTTCAAAAGCTACCGCTCCGTTCCGGATGTCCTGACCATGGTCAACCGGATCTTCGCCCTGCCATGTTTCGCCGACTGGGTCAAGGATGTCCGCTACCGGGAGCATATTTCCGCTGTAGGCGGATCAGGCTTCGCTTCCATAAGTTTCGTCGAGGACTCGAAAGAAATTTTTGAGGCGGCGGTCAAACCTTTGGAGGAGATCGCTCCCTGGAAACGCGGCCTTTCTTCCGCCGTCCTTTGCCGGAAAAACGACCAGGTGGAAGAGGTGCTCGCGCTGCTGAAAGAACGGGGCATCCCCTGCGCCACGACCTCCAACGTCACCATAAAGGAATATCCCGAGACCAGGATCTTGCAGGCCTTTTTGCGCTGCCTGTCCGATCCCGGCGACACGCTTTCCCTCTTCATTCTTAGGAATTCTCCCCTGAGGTCGCTCTTCCCGGAAGACGACCTCGGGGAAACGCTTTCCGGCTGGAGAAGGCGGCTTCTCAGGGACGGCGTTTTCGAAACGGTCTCACGCCTGCTGGCGTCCTGGAAGGAGGACGCCGATTCCGCCGAAGCCCGGAGCGTTTCCCGGAATCTTTCCGACTTCATGCAGGCGGTCGCCGCCTACAAGGGTTGTCCGAACGACTTGGAAGGCCTGATGGATTACCTTGAAAACTACGAGCACCCCCGCGAGAAAGTCGACACCGGGAAAGTTATCGTCTCCACTATCCACACGGCCAAAGGCCTCACCTACGACATGGTCGTGGTGCCGGTAAAAGATCTTCCTCTCAGCGAGATCAAACCGGGCAGCTATCTTAAGGGCGAGATCCCTTCCAAAGGCTTCGAGCGGCCGCGAGTGTCGACTTTCATCAAGAAATGCAACAAGGTCGCCTATTTCGCTTCCGAAGAATATTACGATCTGGAAAGAGAGCTGCTCGACAAAAATTATCTGGAAAACTGCAATCTTTTCTACGTGGCCCTGACCAGGGCCGCTAAAGCGCTCTATATCGTCTGCGACAAGTCAAAATCCGAATTAAAGTTCAATTCCCATCTGCAGGCGCTGGAAGGCTCCGTCGGAAAGAGCGACTGGTACGAAAAAGAAGAGTCTGAAAATACTCCCGCCGAAGGGCAGGCGGAAACTTTCCTCTCCCCTGTCTTCAACGGCAGTCTGACCAGAAGGCGCCAGATTGTCTCGCCTTCCGTACTCTCCCACGAAGGAAGCGAAGGGGAAGCGGCGGCCGGCTTCGCGGCGCCGGACCTGGGAAGGGAGGCGGCCATGCGGCGCGGCAGCGCCATCCACGCCTATTGCGAGAGCATCCTCTGGCTGGGCGGCGCGGTCGAGGCTACCGCTGATCTTCCCGAGGAGGAGGCCGCGGAAGCGCGGGCGGTGGTGGACGCTTACATCGCCAGACATCCCGAGAACGTTTTCGTCAAGCCCGCGGAGGAATGCGAAGTCCGGCGCGAGATGCCCTTCATGTTCCTCAGGGATGACAAGCTTATAAAAGGCATTATGGACCGCGTGCACTTCTTCCCAAGCGCCGCCGAGCCGAAGAGGATCATAGTTTACGATTTCAAGACCGGCAGCGAGCACGAGGAGAACGAGAAGCAGATCGACCTTTACGTGAGCGTGCTGAAAGAGTCCTTCGGCATAGAGGACGTCAGGGGCGAACTGGTCTACCTGGAGAAATAATAGTTTTTGTCAGATCCTGCGGCTGAACTGCAGGAGATAGAGGTCGTAGTAGGCGCCTTTCTTGGCCATCAGTTCCGCGTGGCTGCCCCTTTCGATTATCTTGCCGTTGTCCAGGACGAAGATCTCGTCCACCTTGTGGATGGTGCTGAGACGGTGGGCCACGATCATGGAGGTGCGGCCGATCATCAGCTTGTCGATGGCGTCCTGGATGAGATGCTCGGTGGCCGGGTCCACGTTGCTGGTGGCTTCGTCCAGGATCAGTATCCTCGGATCGTGAGCCAGGGCCCTGGCGAAGCAAAGCAGCTGTTTTTCCCCGGCGGAGAGCGTGGCGCCCCGCTCGGCCATCACTTCGTCGTAGCCGTGGGGCAGTTTTTCTATGAAGAGGTTGGCGCAGACCGTCTCGGCAGCTTTGATGGCTTTCTCCCTGGTGATGGTGGGATCGCCAAGGGCGATGTTCTCATAGATGGAGCGGCTGAAGACGAAGGTGCCCTGCAAGACGATGGAGATGTGCTTTCTCAGTTCCTCGTTGGACCATTCCCTGACGTTCACGCCGTCCAGCAGCACCTGGCCCTTGTTGGCGTCGTAGAAGCGGCAAACCAAGTTTATGAGGGAGGACTTGCCGGCGCCGGTGGGCCCCACGATGGCGATGCTCTTGCCGGGCTCGATCTTGAAGGAGACGTCTTTCAAGACCTGCTCGCCCTCGATGTAGGAGAAGTCCACGTTCTGGAATTCCACTTCGCCCTTGGGGTCGGCGACGACGACCGGATCTTCCGGCTGGGCCACTTCGTTTTCGGTGTCGAGGAGCGTGAAGATCCTTTCCGAGGCCGCCAGGCTGCTCTGCAGCTGCGTGATCTGGTTGGATATCTGCATCAAGGGATTGCAGAGATGGCCGAAGTAAGTGATGAAGGCCATGAGCGAGCCCAGGGTCAGGTCGCCCTTCAGAACGCAGATGCCGCCGTAGAGTATGATGAGCGCGGTGCCGAAGTGGCGGATGAGGTCAAGAATGGGCCCGAAGACGCCCATGCAGATGACGTTCTTAAAGCCGGCCTTGTAGTAGGAGGCGTTCACTTCCGCGAACTCTTCCCTCCTGCGCTTCTGCTGGTTGAAGCTTTGGATCATCTTGATGCCGGAGAATTCCTCCGTCAAGACGCCGTTTATTTTGGCCAGTATCCTTCTCAGCTCCCTGTGCACTTTCCTGACGATGAGCCTGAAGACGATGGTTATGACCACGCAGAAGGGCAAGACGGTCAGGGAAACCAGGGTGAGTTTCCAGTTGATGTACAGGACGATTATCAGGGAGCCGATGAACATGCCGGCGGAAGCCAGCATCTGGACGGCCACCGTGGAGAGCATGGAGTTGATGGCCTCGATGTCGTTGGTGACCCTGGTGACGAGCTTGCCTATGGGCGTCCTGTTGTAGAGCGAGACGGAAAGGCTCTGGAGGTGCTTGAACAAAGCCATCCTCAGGGAGTACATCGTCCTCTGGCTGGCGATCTCAAGGGTCAGGCGGTGGAAGTAGTCGGCGAAGGCGTGCAGAGCCAGCACGATGAGGAAGTAGCAGAACATCCTCTTCAGTCCGGAGAGGTCCTTGCCCCTTATTTTCGTCAGCAGCGTTGGGTCGATGTCCGCGAACTGGCTGTCCGGCACGAACCAGTTGCCGCCGTAGACGAAGCCGTGGGTCCCGTCATAATCCGCTTCGGGGAAGACGTAGTGGTTCTCGCCCTTGTTCTTTATGGAATCGCTGATATCCTTGTTCTTTTCCAGGAAGCTCATGGGCGCGACCAGCGTGTCGCCGCCGGCCTTGATGGAAACTTCGGATAGTTCGGGATATTTATCTAGGACTTCCTGATCGGGCTTTACGAAGGTGTAGAGGGGAACGAGATAGTTGTCTATGCTCTTCCTGTAGATGTTCGGCGTGATGAGCTGGGTGGCCGAAGAAAGCGCCAGAAAGAGCAGCGCCAGGAAGATGTAGAGCTTCTGGGGAGAGGCGTAGCCCAAAAAGCGCCTGATATAGCTTATATCAAAGCCGCTTTTATACTGGGCTTCCGAATCAAAATCATGATGATCGTGACTCATTTCCCCTCCTCGATGACGGCGCTCTGAAGCATATAGAGCTCCTTATAATAGGGCGAGCGTTCCTTCAGCTCCTCGTGGGTGCCGATGTCCTCTATTTTCCCGTTGTTCAGAACGATGGTGCGGTCGGCGTTCTTCACGGCGGAGAGGCGGTGCGCTATTATGATGTTGGTGGCGCCTCCTCTCAAAGTTCCAAGCTCCTTCAGGATCTCGCTCTCGGTCTCCGCGTCCACCGCGGAAAGGGCGTCGTCCAGGACCAGTATCCTGGGTCTCAAGGACAGGGCCCTGGCGATGGCGATCCTCTGTTTCTGTCCGCCGGACAAGGTGACGCCTCTCTCTCCCACCCAGGTGTCGTAGCCGTCCTTGAAGCGCATGATATCCTCATGGATGAAGGCTTTCTTGGCCCAGTAGACGACTTCCTCGTCGTCCATTTCAGGCCTGGCGAAGCGGATGTTGTCCTTGATGGTCATGCTGAAGAGGAAGGGCTCCTGGGGAACGTAGCCGAAGACGCCCCTCAGCTCGTCCAGCTTGTATTCCGAAACGTCCCTGCCGTTCAGCAGGACCGTTCCCTTGGGCGGCGAATAAAGGCGCATGCAAAGGTCCACCAAGGTCGTCTTGCCGCATCCGGTCCTGCCCACGATGCCCAGGGTCTCACCTTCCGCCACGTGGCAGGTGATGTTTTCCAGGGCGTTCTTAACGGCGCCGGGATACTTGTAGGTGAGGTCCCTGACTTCCAGGATGGTCTGCCCCTCCACCTTTTCTTTGCCGTCCTTGATGACGCTCTCCTCGTCCAGGATGGTCTGGATCCTCTCCGAGCTGGCGCATCCTCTCTCCAGGTGGTTGATGACTTCGCTGATGGCGATCATGGGCCAGGTCATGGTCCCAAGGTACATGTAGAATTTCGTGAAGGTGCCCAGGGGCATCTCGCCCATGATGATCCTTTTCCCGCCGAACCACAGCAAAAGCGCCATGCAGAGGTTTGAGACCACCATGATCAGCGGGCCCATCATGGCCCACTTCCTGACCAGGGCGATGCTGTTGTCCACGTAGGCTCTCCCCTCTTTGCCGAAGGAATCAAGGGAGGCTTCCTCGTCGCCGTAGGCCTTGACCACCATGATGCCGGCGAAGATCTCCTGGGCTCTTTCGTTCATGGCGGAGAAGGCCTCCTGGACATTGCCGAAGAGTACTCTTATCTGCCGGCCGATTATCCTGACCACCACCATGATTATGGGCGCGGGAATGAGCACCAGAAGCGCCAGCTTCCAGTTTTCCGTCAGCATCAGCACGATGATGGCGCTGCCCATGACCAGGGAGTCCGCCCCCGCCAGCATGCCGAAGGCCACGGAGTGCTCCACCGCCTGCACGTCGTTGGTCATGTGCGCGGTAAGGTCGCCCACCCTGTGCTTGTCGAAATACTCTGGCGGCATGGTCTGCAGATGGTCGAAGATCCGCTGCCTCAGGTCGCGGTTTATTTTCAGGCCCACGCCGGAAAAACAGTAGCGCCACAAAAAGCGGAAGAAGATGCCGCAGGTCATGATGCCGATCATGGTCAGGCATAGTCTCGTAAGGAGCTCCCTGGTGGCCGTGCCGTCGGACAAAGCGTCGAAGGCCTGCCCGATGAAGCGCGGCATAAGTAAAACCGCCATGTCGATGCAGGCCAGGCCAATGACGCCTATGAGGAAGCGGTAGCGGTATTGCCAGACGTAGCCCAGCAATATCTTCATGCCCGCCTTGGTTATCTTGTCACCCTGGGATCCGCCGTGAATGTGTGGAGGCATAAAAGGTCAGCGGCGGTTGCGGTAAAGGTTGGGATCGACAACGGCCTTCATGGCCTCCTCGTCGAGCTTGCCGCCCACGAAAGCGTTTATCCTGGGGACCCAGTCGGCGGGGGCGCGCATCAGGTCGTTGTAGTTGACGAAAAGGACGGTGAAGCATGGATTGGCGTCCAGGAAACCCATGACCTCGCTCAAGTGCCGGTGGTACGTCGTGATCATCTCCTCGTCGGAAACTTTGTCCGTGGCTTCGCCCCGGCGCACCAGCATCCGCTTTTGGGAGGCCAGTATTTCCTCGATATCCCGGCGCATGAAGAGCACCTTGTAGCGGTAGCCCTTCAGGGGCAGCTTGGTGAGAAGCAGGGCGATGATCTTGACCGCCTTCCCTTTCGCCTCGGGAAGCCAGGCGGTGTCCTTGGGAAGTTTTTTCACCCGCTCGAATTCGTAGTAGCCCTTGGGGTTGTCCTCGTCCGCGGTCCTGATGTTGTCCTGGAGAGGCGGTATTCCCCCGGCTTCCAGCATCTTCATCATCATGGAGGTCCCGGAGCGCGGAAGCCCGGAGACCACCGTGATCTCGGGAGCGACAATATTTTTCAAAAACGAAAGGAAAGCCATTTTATTTTTCCTTGCGGACCAGGACGGCCACGGGGCAGTCGATGTACTCGTCGCTGAAAAGTATGACTTTCTTCATGTTTTCCATGACGTCCATGCTGGCCACCGCCAGGTCGATCCTGCCGGTGCCCGCCGCCTCGTAAAGGTCGTTGTATTCCATGACCACGATGTCGGCCTTGACGTTCAGGTAAAGGGCGAGCCTTTTGATGAACTCGATGTTGAAGCCCGCGAGTTCGCCGTTCTCATTCCGGAAGTTCATGGGCACGTTCCTAACCTCCGTGGCGAACCGCAGGGTCCCCTTCGGTTCCTTGGGCTCCTTTATTTTCGGCATCTCGGAATGGGGCTTCTTGACCCAGCGCTTGTACATTTCCTCGTAGGTGCCGTCTTCCTTGTACTGCTTGATGAAAGCGTTGACTTCCCTCATCAGGTCTTTTTTCTGCTGGGAAGAGGCCACGGCCACGTGTCCCTCGGCCAGGTCTTCCGGGAGCACCACGAAGGAATCCTTATAGAGCGCGGCGAAAAAGTCCAGGCTCGGCCTGTCGAAGACCGCGGCGTCGAT
>DBWD01000100.1:4973-12230 GCA_002308555.1 bacterium UBP3_UBA1247 | reverse complement strand
GACGTCTTTGTGACAAAATACATTTTGTCAGCAAAGGATTCAATCGTTTTGATCGACAATTATGTCGACATTACGACTTTGGAAATGCTGGCGAAAAAAGGAAAGGCAGTCCGATTAAAGATCGTCATTTCCAAGAAGGGAAACGGTCTTGCTCAAAGCGATATCAAGCGCTTTCAAGAGCAGTACGGAAAACTGGAAATATCCGAAAGCGCGTCATTCCACGACCGCTTTCTCATAATAGACGACAAGGAACTATACATTTCAGGCGCGTCCTTGAAGGATCTAGGCAAAAAATGCTTCGCCTTCTTCAAGCTTGATTTCCGGGAGATACCCAAGCTGAAAGAAAGGTTTTAGCGAAAAGCAATGTGCAAATTTTGCACTTTGCATTTATTTATAAACAGTGAATTAAGCTCCAAAAGCACATGTTCCATTTTGGAACATATGTGAGAAATAGAAATAGGGAGCAGCAAAAAAGGATTTCTTCTTAGTTCGATTGGAAGGGAAAAAAAGAACAAGAAGAGAACGGTATTACAGTTCTTTCGAGGCGCAGCGGGCGGCGTGGCAGTTGAGGGAAACGGCCACGGGGAGGCTGGCGATGTGGCAGGGGGCTTTCTCGATGAAAAGGTCGAGAACGGTGGGGGAGCCGCCCAGGCCTAAGGGGCCTTGTCCTGTCTCGTTCAATTCGGCCTTCAGTTCCTCTTCAAAGGCGGCGTAGAAGGGATCAGGGTTCCTATGCCCGATCTCTCTTAAAAGGGCCTTTTTGGAAAGAGTAGGGGCCTTGGAGCCGTCTCCGCCGATGCCGACGCCGACGACGAGCGGGGGACAGGCGTTGCCGCCGGAACTTTTGACCGCGTCGATGACGGCGGCCTTGACGCCTTCCTTTCCGTCCGCGGGTTTGAGCATGATAAGTTTCGTCATGTTCTCGCAGCCGGCGCCCTTGGGGAGGACGGTCACTTTTACTTTTTCGCCCTCGGTTGGAATGACGGTGAGAAGGGCGGGCGTGTTGTCGTTGGTGTTTACTCTGTCAAGGGGATCCCTGACTATGGAGCGTCTGAGGTAGGCTTCCTCGACGGCTCTTCTCACGCCTTTGTCGCAGGCTTCCTGAAGGGTGCCTTCCTTGAGGACGACCTGGGCGCCCCATTCCAAAAAGATGACGGTGGATCCGGTGTCCTGGCAGACGGGGAGGTTTTCCTCCTCGGCCAATCTGGCGTTCTCGCAGATCAGATCCAGGACTTTTTGCGCGCGCTCGGTGTTGCCTTTTTGGCTTTGGGCGTTTTCAAGCGCGCCGCGCACGCCCTTGGGAAGGGCGGCGCAGGCGCGCTTCAAAAGTTCGCGGACCGCGTCTTCCAGTACGGCCGGATCAAGGACGCGCATCTTACTGGGCGATGATGTCGTTGTTGCAGTAGGGGCAGCGGACTCTCTGGCCTTTGACGTTGATGGTCACCAGTTTGCCGCAGTGCGGGCAGGCGTAAACGTTGTTGGCCTGCTGGGCGCTGGGAGCGATGGTGGCGGCGGGAACGGAGGTGTACTGCTGCTGGTACTGCTGTTGCTGCTGGTACTGGGTCTGCTGGGCGATCTCCAAAGCCGCGTCAGCTTTTTCGTTGGCTTCCGCGGCCTGTCCGGTGGCGTAACCGGTGCTGCCGCCGACCAGGGCGCCGATGCCGGCGCCTATGCCTGAGCCGATGGCGACACCCGCGCCCGGATGTCCGACTTGATTGCCGATGATAGCGCCAATGCCGGCGCCCAGGCCGGCGCCCAGGGTGGTGCCGACGGCGGTGCCGTATCCTACGTGTCTTTCAGTGGTGGTGCAGCCGGTAACGAGCAGTATAGCTCCCAAAACGACGATAATTAAATTCCTGATCATGATAGTACCTCTTGTTAAATTATTTGTTATCGGCGGGGCCGAAGCCGTAATGTTCAGCTACGTAATCTATGTCTTTGTCGCCTCTGCCGCTCAGGTTCACCAGGATGCTGGCGTAGGGGCGTTTTTCCGCTTCCCGCATGGCGTAGGCCAGGGCGTGGGAGCTTTCCAGGGCGGGGATGATGCCCTCGACCCTGGAGAGGGTGAAGAAAGCGTTGATGCATTCCTCGTCGGAAACGGTCTCGTAGCGCGTCCGGCCCTGGTCTCTCAGGTAGACGTGCTCCGGGCCGATGCCGGGATAGTCGAGGCCGCTTGCCACGGAGTGGACCGGGGCGGTCTCGCCCTTCTCGTCCTGGATCACCAGGGTGTTCATGCCGTGCAGCACGCCTTCCGTGCCGATGGTCATGGTGGCGGCGTTGTCGCCCAGCTTCAGGGAGCGGCCGCCGGGTTCGGCGCCCACGAGTTCCACAGTGGGATCGTTGAGGAAGCCGGAGAAGATGCCCATGGCGTTGGAGCCGCCGCCCACGCAGGCGGTGACGATGTCGGGCAGGTTGCCGGTCATGTCGAGGAACTGCTCTCTTGCTTCAAAGCCCACCACCGACTGGAAGTCCCTGACCAGCATGGGGAAGGGATGCGGCCCGCAGACGGAGCCGATGCAGTAGATGGCGGTGTCGAACTGCTTGATGTAGTCTCCGAAGGCCACGTCGATGGCTTCCTTGAGGGCCCGGCCGCCCACCTTGACGGGAATGACGTTGGCGCCCAGGATCTTCATCCTGGTGACGTTGGGAGCCTGCTTCAGGACGTCGATCTCGCCCATGTAGATGTCGCATTTCAGGCCGAAGTAGGCCGCGGCGGTGGCCATGGCCACGCCGTGCTGGCCGGCGCCGGTCTCGGCGATGAGTTTCTTTTTGCCCAGATATTTCGCCAGAAGGCCTTCGCCCATGCAGTGGTTCAGCTTGTGGGCGCCGGTGTGGTTGAGGTCTTCGCGCTTAAGATAAATGCGGGCGCCCCCGATCTTCTCGGAGAGGCGCTTGCAGTAGTACACCGGGGTGGGGCGGCCCTGGAAGTGGGTCCGGATGTCCCGCAGTTCCCTGATGAAGTCGGCGGACTGGCTGATCTGGCGGTAGGCTTTGGCTATCTTCTTCATCTCTTCGGCCAAAGGACCGATGTTCACTATTCCGCCGTAGGGGCCGAACTGCCCTTCAACGTTGGGAAAGTCGCGAAAATACTCGTAGGAAAAATCTTGTTTAGGCATGTTTTCTTTATTTCAGGTTAGGCCGCCGCTGGGCTTTTTGCCGACCCGCGGTCGCGGGGGAAAAACCGTGTAAAGACGGCTCTGCTTATTGTTTATTATCTTTTGAATTTTAGCACAAAGACGGTGCTCAGTCAAGGAGAAATAGGGCGGGAAAAGAAGCGGCCGCGCCCCGTGTCTCCGGGCTTTTTCTCTCGTTGCGCGCAGGGGCGGTTTGTGGTATAATCTCAATATTAATCAACAGTATAAAAAGGAGAATTCAGATGGGTATCGGAGATTTTTTCTCTGGCATCAAAGGGAAAGTGACGGAATCCGTCATGGAGAAGGCTATCGAGAACATGCGCGATCTGAAGACCCCCGTCAAGGAAGGGGCGGTCAACGATCTCATAGAGCAGTGCCTGAACGGCAAGAACGGCGTCAAGAAGGCCTCCGTGGACCTGAGCAGGGACGGCGTGGAAGTTAAGGTTTCCTATTCCGACGGCAGGGAAACGGAAAAAAGGCTGCTGGGCTTCGACAAGATGATCTGGACGCCCCAGAAAAAAGCCTTTATCTTCAACTGCGGCGACGAGCCTATCAGCTGGGGCGTCTATGCCGCGGTCTGCGTCACCCTTGGGACGCTGCTCAGGCAGATCATGGGCTTCAACGAAAAGAAGACCCCTTACAAGGACGAGTTCTCAAAAGAGATCCAGCCCATGATAGAGGGCATTTTGCAGAAGGAGGGGAAAGTCAACTTCGACCTGAGGAGAGTGCCCTTCCTCCGCCAGTATTATTATTTCAAGGTCATGGGGCAGTCGCCCCTGGAATATCTGAACGTGGTGGACTGCTGGCTGGAAGGCGGCAAGTTCATCGTCAGAATCGACAACAACGCCGTGGTTGACAAACTGAAGAGCATGGACCCCAAGCAGCTTCAGGAAGCCATGAAAAACTTCAAGGAATCGGATCTGAGCGAAGAGGAATAAGATGCCGGACAGCGTTTTTGTAGAGGCACCCGAGGCTATAGAGATCATACGCCGGGGCGGCGTCCTGATCGTGACAGACGACGAGGACCGCGAGAACGAGGGCGACTTCGTCATGGCGGCGGAATGCGTCACCCCGGAGAGGATCAATTTGATGGTCACCCGGGGGCGCGGGCTGGTCTGCCTGCCCGCCACGGCCGCCAAGCTGGACAAGGTCGGCATCCCCATGATGGTCTCCCGGAACACCGCCAGGCTGGGCACGGCCTTCACCGTGTCCATAGACGCCCTCGAAAACGCCACCACCGGGATCTCCACCTTCGACAGGGCGGAGACGATAAAACAGTTCTGCCGGGATGACGCCTCTTCCGAAATGTTCGGCATGCCGGGGCACATCTTCCCGCTGCGCGCCCAGGAGGGCGGCGTCCTGAAAAGGAGCGGCCACACGGAGGCGGCGGTGGACCTGGCCAGGCTGGCGGGAAAAAAGCCCTGCGGCGTTCTCTGCGAGATCCTGAAGGAAGACGGCACCATGGCCAGGCTGGACAGGCTGATAGAGCTGGCGAAGGAACTTGACCTGAAGATATTCACCGTGGCCAAGCTCATCGAATACCGCCGCCAGACCGAGCGCCTCATCGCAGAGACTTCCCAGGCGGATCTGCCAACCAAATTCGGCAACTTTAAAGTGCATCTTTTCGAGTCCCGGATCGACGCACAGCATCACCTGGCGCTGGTCATGGGCGAAATAAAGGGCGACGAGCCCGTGCTGGTCAGGGTCCACTCGGAATGCCTGACCGGGGACGCGCTTTTCTCCCGCCGCTGCGACTGCGGGGAACAGCTGGAGCTGGCCATGCGCAAAATAGCGGAGGAAGGCAGGGGCGTTCTCGTTTACCTGCGTCAGGAGGGCCGCGGCATCGGGCTTCCCGCCAAGATCAAGGCCTACGCCCTGCAGGACAAGGGCGAGGACACGGTGGAGGCCAACATCCATCTTGGCTTCCCGCCGGATCTCAGGGACTACGGCTTCGGCGCCCAGATGCTTTCCGACCTGGGCGTGAGAAAAATGAAGCTCATGACCAACAACCCCAAGAAACTCGCCGGTCTTTCGGGCCACGGCCTGGAGATCGTGGAAAGGGTCCCGCTGAAGACGGAACCCAACGAATACAACAAACATTACCTTGAAACAAAATCGGAGAAGATGGGACATCTTCTCTAAAGGAGGAACCATGTACAATAAAATCGAAGGAATGCTGACCTTGGACAGGGCGGCAAAAAACAAAAACTTTCGGTGCAATGACAACTTCAAATCAAATAGTGACAGACCGAGGCTGGGCATCGTCATCAGCAGGTTCAACGAGATCATAACCGGAAAGCTTTTGGAAGGCGCCCTTGACTGCTGGAAAAGACACGGCGGAGTGGAGGAGGACGTCTACGTGGTCTTCGTGCCCGGCGCCTGGGAGATCCCGCCCACGGCCATGAAGCTCGCCGATAGCGACATGGTGGACGCCGTGGTCTGCCTGGGCGCCGTCATCAGGGGCGCCACGCCGCACTTCGAGTTCGTGGCGGCGGAAAGCGCCAAGGGCATAGCCCAGGCGGCCATGCAGCAGACGAGAGTTCCCATGACCTTCGGCGTCCTGACCTGCGACACCATCGAGCAGGCCGTGGAAAGGGCCGGCTCCAAGGCCGGCAACAAGGGCTGGGACGCCACGCTGTCCGCCATCGAGATGATAAGCCTCTATCAACAAATCTAAGGATAGTATGCTGCCAAGACGCAAGTCGCGCGTGCTGGCTTTGTGCATGCTCTACGCCATGGACATGCAGAAAACCAACGACGTCGCCGAAGGGAAAAGGATATGCGAGTTTTTCGTCAGGCCTTTTCGGGACAGAGGGAAGATCTTTGATTATGCCGAGTTCATCGCCGGCGGAGTCGTCCGGAACCTTAGTGAGATCGACGAGATCATAAACCGCCACACCCACCACTGGGACAGGGAAAGGATCGCCATGGTGGACATGGAGATCATGCGGGTGGCGGTCTACGAGTTCGCCGTGGACGACGAGAAGAGGAGACGCTCCGCGTCCCGCGAAAAGATGGAGAAGATCCCCGCCATCGTCGCCATCAACGAGGCGATAGAGATAGCGAAGATCTACGGAACCAAAGATTCCGGCCATTTCATCAACGGCATCCTCGACGCGGTGAACGCGGAAGTGAACGGATTGGAAAGGACGGAGAGCCAGCCGGATCCCCAGAAACTGAAGAAGGATCCGGAAGCGTCCGCCGACGGCCAGGGCAAAAAGCCCGGGAAAAAGAACCGCCGCTACCTGAAGAAATTCGCCGCCGAGGAAATGGAACGCTTCGCCAAGAAAGAGGCGCAGCGGGCCGAGGAGGAGGCGAAAAGGGAAGCGGAGTGGAAAGAGAAAAAGGAAAAGCAGAAGAAAGAGTGGGAAGAATCAAAAGAACAGCGGGAAAAAGAACGGGACGAGCAGAAGGAGCTCGACAAGCTTTTCTCCTGATTCCCGCCCCAACAAGAAAGGATAAATCATGTACGAGATCATCATGACGGAAATGCAGGTCAAAAGCGTGGTGGAGCGGCTGGCTTCGGAAGTGGTCGCCGACTGCGCCGGAAGGCCCCTGATAATCACGGGGATACTGAAAGCCTGCGTGCATTTTGTCAGCGATCTTTCGCGCGCGCTCGCGGAGCGCGGCGTGGAAGCGGAGGTGGATTTCATCGAGTGCGCTTCCTACGAAGGCGACAAGAGCTCCGGGAACGTGAAGTGCCTGCTTCCGCCCCAAATCGACTGCCGGGGCAAATACGTGCTGCTGGTGGACACGATCCTGGAGACCGGAAGGACGCTGAAAAAAGCTTTCGAGGTCTACTCCGAAATGGGGCCGGCGCAGGTCGAGGCCTGCGTGCTTCTGGACAAAAAGTTCAAAAGGACGGAAGAGCTGAACGTCAAGTTCACGGGCATGACCGCCGGGGATGATTTCATTATCGGCTACGGGGCCGACTACAACCAGAAATACCGCAACCTGCCGTTCGTGGCAAAACTCATCAAGGAGGAAGAATGAGCGAAATAAAAGTCGGAATAGTTTACGGAAGCCCTTCCGATGAGAGCGTCATGAAAAGCTGCAAGGAAGTCTTGGACAACTACGGCGTAGGCTGCGAGGTCTCCGTCATGAGCGCCCACCGCACCCCGGA
>DBWD01000100.1:358-4902 GCA_002308555.1 bacterium UBP3_UBA1247 | reverse complement strand
CCGCCAGGACGATTCTGCCGGTCATAGGCGTGCCTCTGGAATGCGGAGGCCTGGGAGGCCTTGACGCGCTTCTGTCCACGGTCCAAATGCCCAAGGGCGTTCCCGTGGCCACGGTGGCCGTGGGCAGCCACGGCGCCAAGAACGCCGCTTACCTGGCGCTCCAGATCCTGGCTCTGCAGGATGAGGCGCTGGCGGAAAGACTGTGGAAGGAAAAGAAGGGAGAATAAAAGTGAGATTTTTTGAACTGTCGAAGGAGAGGGAAACGGCCATAAAGGCGGCTTCGGAAGCGCTTCGCTCCGGGGAGCTGGTCATTTTCCCAACGGAGACAGTTTACGGCCTGTTCTTTTCGGAGAAAGCCAGGGAAAGTGCCTACCGCCTGAAAGGAAGGCCCATGGACAAACCCTGCGCCTACCATGTGGGCTCCTTCAGCAGTCTGTACGCCATAACCGGCCCGCTGGACAGGGAGAGGAAGGCCATGATGGAAAGCAGGCTTCCCGGCCCCTGCACTTTCCTGGTGGACAACGGGTCGGGGGAGACGGTCGGGGTGAGATATCCCGATCATCCCGAGGCCTGCGCTTTCCTGGAAGGCGCAGGGGTCCCGGTCTTCGGGACCAGCGCCAACAAAAGCGGGCGGAAAAGCCCCGCCGCCGCGGAGGAGACCAGGGAACTGTGGGAGGAAGTCTCCGTGGTGGTGGACGGCGGGACCGTGAGCGGCCTCGCCTCGGAAGTGATAGACCTGAGAGGGGAAGCCCCTGCGGTGTTAAGAAAAAGATGAGAGAGAAATATGGAAGAACAAAATAAGAAACGCTCGATGGAAGACGAGATGCACGAGCTTCAAAGCCGCACGAAGTGCCCCTTCGCGGAGGAGAAGCTTTTCATCTACGCCCAGGCCATGGACCCTTACAACAGGCGCTACATCGTGCTGGAATGCCCGGCCAGGCGCAACACCATAAACGACAGCTCCAAGTGGAAAGTTTATCAGGAAGAGATAGAGTCTCTTTGCTGCAACCCTTATTTCGCCTACAAATGCGAAAGCTACAAAAAGGTGAAAGCCCTCGACAAATAAGGTGGTAAACATGAAAAAAACCATAGCGACACTGCTTGCGACGATCGCGGCCTGCGCGCTGGCCGCCCCCACTGCGCCCGCCGCCAAAGGCGTCAAGACGCCCGCGGCCGCTCCGCCCCCCGCCCCGAACCTGATGACCAGCTGGGATTTCTCTCCCAGCCAAAAAGTGGACAACCTCTGGGACGGCGTCAACAAAGAGGGCGAGATACAGCTGAAGCCCATCGAAGTCTACCAGTTCAAGGAAGACAGGACCGTTGGTCCGGCCAGATTGGGCAACCCCATCTGCTACGCCGACGTTGACAACGACGGCAGGATGGAACTGGTTGCGGCCTCGGAGAGCGGCTTCATCTGGATCTTCAAAAGGGAAGGCAAGACCTGGCCCCCGAAATTCGGCTCCGGCCGCTTCCTGCACGCCTTTATGGGCTGCGCCGTGACCGGCGTGGACGTCCACGACATGGACGGCGACGGCATACAGGATATCATCATCGGCGGCGACAAGGGCTCGATCTTTTACGTCAAGGGAAAGGGCGAGGGCCTCTTCAACCTGGCGGAAGGCGCCAGGACCCAGCTGAACGGCAACGGCGAGAACGGCGAGACCTACACCGGCCGCCAGCTCTCCCCCAGGATCCTTGACTGGAACGGCGACGGCAATTACGACCTTATCTACGGCGAGGGCTCCTACAGCGCCAACGCCATCTACATTTTCTTCAACAAGGGCAGCAACTCCGCCCCCAATTTCCGCAACCAGAAACCCCAGTGGCTGGCCTACGGCTACGGCAGGGAACAGCTGGCCCCCACCATCGCCGACTTCAACGGCGACGGCAAGCCGGACATCCTGACCGGCGCGCTGGACGGCGGACTCCACCTGTACATGAACGTGGGCTTCAACGAGAATGAAACGGACGCGCAGTATTTGCTGGAATACAAGAAATCGGCTTACTTCGCCGACACGCCCGCCAAGTTTTTCGGCATCGGCACCAGGCCCTACCTGGCGGACCTCAACGGCGACAAGAAGCCCGAGCTTCTTATCAGTTCCGTGGACGGCAAGATCTACGCCTCCCAGTTTGTCGGCCCCATGGAGCGCTGCGAATTCAGCAAACCGGTGATCGTCAAGGGCACGGACAGGCTGAAACCCTATCCCGGCCCGGCCCCCAAGACCTGGTACGGACACCACGAGGACGACTCCTACACCTACTGGAACCCGGCCCGCTACGGCGGCAACACCGGCTGCAACATCATATTTATGTCCGAGACCGATCCCCTGACCCAGGAGAAATACAATTTCGCCAGGGCTTACTATGAGGACGGCTACCTTGGCACCGACTCCTATTTCGCCAAGTATTACAACGACAACATAGAGAACATGGACTACGGAACCTCCTACCGCGTTTCCTTCAAGGCCAGGGGCCGGGCCGTCAAGCCAGTCTGCCACGTGCGCCAGGTCTATGAAAAATACATCAAGGGCGACACGGAGCACACGGACAGCATCACCAAGGATTACAACATGACCGTGGGCAACGAGTGGTCCGACTTCTCCTTCACCTTCGTCCCGGAATGGGTCAGCAACCTGAGGCAACATCCCTCGGTCTCGGTCAGCTTCAAAATGTCGCCGACCGCCACCAACGCATTCTTGGATATCAGGGATATTAAATTACAAAAACAGTGACGCGGCTTAAAATGACAAACACCCTAAAAAAACTTCCGGCTTTCGTTCTGCTGGCTTTGCTGTCCGCCCCTCTGCTTTTCGCGGCCGAGGAGGAGGAGCACAAAAGGGCTAAGGAAAAACTTCTGCCCTCTCCCATTATCAGCAAAGACGCCATAGAAATGAGGGAGAACCTTTGGGACGGCGTGACCAGGGAAGGTTTTCTCAAAGTGAAGGGCGGCAAACTGTGGACGCTCAGGCACGGCACCAGCGTGGGCGACTACCACGTGGGCCCCTCCCTCTGCTTCAAGGACATCACCGGCGATGGACGCCCGGACCTTGTCTGCGGCGGCGAGAACGGCTTCATCTGGTATTACGAGCAGGAGTCGAAAACGGGCACTTTCCCGCCCCGCTTCAAAAAGGGCGTTTTCCTGCACAGGCAGTGCTCCACCTGGTCTCTGCTGCACGTTGACGTGCAGGACTTCGAGGACGACGGCAAGAACGATCTGGCCTATTCCTCCGAGAACGGCGAGATCTACGTCCTGAGAGGTTTCGGGAACGGTTTTTTCAAGGTCTCGACTCCAACTTTGATCTTCGGCAAAGACCCCTACATCGGCCGCGGCCTGACGCCCAGGTTCTACGACTGGGACGGTGACGGGAACTTCGACCTATATTTCGGCGACTCCTCCTATTCCGCCAACGCGGTCTATTTCTTCAAGAACATGGGCTCCAACTCCAATCCGCGCTTCAATCCCGCGGGGGAAAGGGCCTGGATGGCTTACGGACTGGGGCACGAGATGCTCGACCCCTGCCACGGCGATCTTAACGGCGACGGCAAGATGGACCTTCTGGTGGCCGACGCCGACGGCAAGCTTTTGCTTTACTATACTCCGGAAAAAGAGGATCCGGAGAACCCCAGGCTGCTAGATTTCGCAGGCGAGCTCATGGTCAACGGCTCCACCACGCCGGTGGGGCAGGGCGCCCGCTGCTACATTTACGACATCGACAGGGACGGCCTCCTGGACCTCATCCTGTCCGACGTCAAGGGCTACTTTTATGTTTCCCGCAACATCGGCGTGAAGATGCGCCCCGCCTTCGGACCCATAACCCAGCTGAAAGGCAAGGACGTTTACAAGCCCTACAAGGCGATCCCCGGATGGGACGAGGAGCAGAAATGGCCGGACAATTCCGCACCCATAGCGGACGTCAAATCCGAGACGATCATCATAAACCGCATGACCGGCGAGACCGCCGTGGTGGACTTTTTCCACCTGACCTACGCCGACGGCTACATCGGCGGCACGGGCGGTATCCACAAAGGCGGCATGCGGGTCGTTGACGGCAGGAATTACCGCATAAGCTTCAAAGCCAGGGGCAGGGGCGGGAAAGGCCGCCTTTACATGGAGCAGAACTGGGAAGACGAGATCAGAGGCGACACGGTGCATCAGGTGAAATACGACCACGACGACACCTTCAGCCTCAGCGAGGATTTCGCCGACTTGAGCTTCATCCATGACGCCCACCACGCCAGCAAGACCGAGCAGGATCCCAACCTTGCTTTCGCGATCTGTTTCTACCTGATGGGCGAATCCACTAACTGCTACATGGACATCAGGGACGTGGTCATCACCAGGGAGTAGTCCCTATAAGGCGATAAGACCAAATGATAAAAAAACAGCGCCGCGTTTTNNGTGGTCATCACCAGGGAATAAGCCCGGGCGAGCGACAAAAAAACAGCGCCGCATACTTTTGCGGCGCTGTTTTTTTTGTCTGTCTTGATCGTCACAGGGCGTGCATGTGATCCACCGAGCAGTGGCCGGAGCCTGTCGGCTCCGC
>DBWD01000100.1:0-278 GCA_002308555.1 bacterium UBP3_UBA1247 | reverse complement strand
AGGAAAGCCGTCAGCGCCGCGGAGAAAGTGCAACCGGTGCCGTGGTCGCAGCGGGTCTCTATCCTTTCGGTGGGAAGATAGTATTCTTTTTCAGTATCGCCTTCTTTTACAACAAGAAGGTCGTCAAAAGCTTTAGGTCCTTGCTCCGCTTTTCCGTGCCCGCCCTTTATAATGACAGCCTTGGGCCCCAAGGAAAGGATCTTCCGGGCGGCCATAGTCCTCGCGTCCTCGGAATCGATCTTTACGCCGCTTATTTCCTCGGCTTCCGGAATGTTCGG
>DBWD01000085.1:7611-8746 GCA_002308555.1 bacterium UBP3_UBA1247 | reverse complement strand
TCGTTCAGGTCGCTGGTGGCGAAACGGCCGCCGTCCAGCGGGACCAGAGGTCTCAGGTCAGGGGGCAGGACGGGCACCACGTGGATCATCATGTATTCCGGCTTGTTCTCGGAATTGCGGAAGCCTTCGATGATTTTCAAACGCTTGGCGATTTTCTTGCGGACCTGCTTGGAGTGCGTCTTCTGCATGTCGTTGTACAGCTTCTCCGCTTCCTTGGCCAGGTCGAATTCCTTCAGCAGGACTTCCAGGGCCTCGGCGCCGGTGCCGGCTTTGACGTCCTTGTGTTCCTTGCGGATCTTCTCCAGCTCTTCCTCGTTGACGACTTCGCCTTTCTGGTGTTTGGATTTGCCGGGATCCAGAATGACGTAGGAATCCAGGTAGATGACCTTCTCAAGATTGCGGACGGTCATGTCCAGGATGGCGCCCATTCTGGAGGGCATGGTCTTGAAGAACCAGATGTGGGCCACGGGCACGGCCAGTTCGATGTGGCCCATGCGCTCGCGCCTGACTTTGCTCTGGGCGACTTCCACGCCGCAGCGGTCGCAGACGATGCCTTTGTACTTGATGCGTTTGTACTTTCCGCAGGCGCACTCCCAGTCTTTCACCGGTCCGAAGATGTGCTGGCAGAAAAGTCCGCCGGGCTCCGGCTTGTAAGTGCGGTAGTTGATCGTCTCGGGGTTCTTGACCTCGCCGTAAGACCAGGAGCGGATAATGTCGGGGGAAGCGATGCTGACGGTCACCTTGTCGAACTGGTTGTCCTTGACAGGGTGCCTCCACATGTCGAAATCTTCCTCGGCCTCCTCGTCCTCGTGATCGGGGATGGAGATGCCGACGGCCTCGGATTCGCCGATCTCTTCCTCGTCGGAAGCGATGGTGTCGGCCAGCTCGCTGGTCAACTCGTCGGCGGTCTCAAGCACGTCTTCGCTCTGAAAAGCGTTCTCAAATTCGTTGTCCGAATCAAACTTCATCATATTTTTGCTATCCTGCGATAGTTGGTTTACTTCTTCTCGGTCCTGACGTCAAGACAGGCCGCCCTAAGTTCCTTGACCAGCACGTTGAAGGATTCCGGCGTGGAAGCCTCCAGGGCGCAGTTGCCCTTCGTGATGGATTCGTAGGTCTTCTTGCGGCCTTCCGT
>DBWD01000085.1:0-7559 GCA_002308555.1 bacterium UBP3_UBA1247 | reverse complement strand
CCGCCGAACTGGGCCTTGCCGCCCAAAGGCTGCTGGGTGACCAGGGAGTAAGGACCGGTGGCGCGGGCGTGGATCTTGTTGGCGACCAGGTGGCCCAGCTTCATGAAGTAGGTGTAGCCCACGGTCACTTTCTGGTACATGGCCTCGCCGGTGCGGCCGTCGTAGAGGGTCACCTTGCCCAGCTTGGGTTCCAGGCTGGTGGCGCAGAGGTGAGCGTCTTTCTTCTTGTCGTTTTCCTTGGCCTTCTTCTCGGCTTCCTTGAGCAGAGTCTCGATGTCCTCTTCCGTGGCGCCGTCGAAGACCGGGGTCGTGGCGACCAAGCCGAGCATGCGGCAGGCCCAGCCCAGGTGGGCTTCCATGATCTGGCCCACGTTCATACGGGAAGGCACGCCCAGGGGGTTCAAGACGATGTCGACCGGAGTGCCGTCTTCCATGAAGGGCATATCTTCCTCGGCCAGGATCTTGGCCACGATGCCCTTGTTGCCGTGACGGCCGGCCATCTTGTCGCCCACCTGCAGCTTCTGCTTGATGGCGATGTAGACCCTGACCATCTTCAGCATGTGGCTGTCCATGTCGTCGCCGCGCTTGATGGTGTCGACTTCGCGGGCGTACTGGGCCGTCAGGATCTCGTTGTCGTATTCGTATTTGTAAACCAGCTTGTTGAATTCGCTGGCGAAGTGTTCGTCCTGAACGTCTAAGCCAGTAAGGCTGCGTTTGGATCTCAGAAGGAAGGCGACTTCCTCGGGCAGGGGCTGGCCTTTGTCAGCCAGAATGTCGCCCGTCTGCTTGTCGATGATCTCGCCTTTCAGGGGTTTCTTGCCAAGCTCGTCGATGGCTTTCTTGAAAGCGTTGGTAAGCTCGCTCTTCTTTTCGTTGAGTTTATCCTGCGCTTCCTTGAGCTCTTTCTTTTCCTTGGCTTTGTTTTCCTTCTCGCGCTGGGCGTCCTTGGATTTCTGACGGAAGACGTCCACGTGCATGACCACGCCGTAGGTGCCGGCGGGGACCTTGAGGGAGGCGTCGCGCACGTCCGCGGCCTTGTCGCCGAAGATGGCCTTGAGCAGGCGTTCCTCGGGGCTCAGCTCGGTCTCGCTCTTGGGGGTGATCTTGCCCACCAGGATGTCGCCGGGCTTCACTTCGGTGCCGGGGACCACGATGCCTTCCGCGTCCAGTCTGGCCAGGGCTTCGGAGCCCACGTTGGGGATGTCGCGGGTAGTCTCTTCGGGGCCGAGCTTGGTCTGGGCGACCACGCAGTCGAAGCTCTCGATGTGCACGGAAGTGTAGAAGTCTTCCTTAAGCGCGCGCTCGGAGATGACGATGGCGTCCTCGAAGTTGTAGCCTTCCCAGGGCATGTAGGCGCAGAGAATGTTGCGGCCCAGGGAGAGCACGCCGTCCGCGGTGGCCGGGCCGTTGGCGATGACGTCGCCCTTCTTGACCTTGGCGCCGGACTTGACGTAAGGATGATAGTTGATGGTGGTGGCGGCGTTGGAACGCTTGAACTTCAGAAGTTCCTCCACCTGCTCCTGCCCGTTCTTGCCTTCGATCACGATGTGGGTGGCGTCGCTTTCCTTGACGGTGCCGTCGATCTTGGCCAGCAGCACGGCGCCGGATTCCTTGGCCACCACTTCTTCCAGACCGGTCCTGACCATGGGGGCTTCCGTGGTCAGAAGGGGCACGGCCTGACGCTGCATGTTGGAACCCATNNTCCAGGAAGGGAATGAGGCCTGCGGCGATGGAGACGATCTGTTTCGGCGACACGTCGATGTACTGGATGTCGGTGGCTTTGACTTCCTTGAAGTCGCCGTTTTTGCGGGCTTTGATGCCTTCCTTCAGCACGAACTTGCCGTTCTTGTCCCTCAGAGCGTTGGCCTGGGCGATGGTATATTTCTCTTCTTCGTTAGCCGAGAGGTATTTGACCTTGTCGGTAACTTTGCAATTCTTAACTTCCAGATAGGGGGTTTCCATGAAACCGTACTTGTTGGTCTTCATGTACGTGCTCATGGAAGCGATAAGACCGATGTTGGCGCCTTCCGGGGTCTCGATCGGGCAGATACGGCCGTAGTGGCTGTTGTGCACGTCGCGGACCTTGAAGCCGGCGCGGTCCCTGTTGAGACCGCCGGGGCCCAGAGCGGAGAGGCGGCGCTTGTGCGTCAGCTCGGCCAGCGGGTTCAGCTGGTCCATGAACTGGGACAGCTGGGAGCGGCCGAAGAAGTCGCGCATAAGGTTGGAGAGAATGCGGGGGTTGACGAGTTTCTCGGGCAGCGGGACTTCCTGCTGCTGAGTGGTCGTCTGGTTCGTCATGCGGTCCTTGATGTAGCGGTCCATCCTGGCCAGGGCGATGCGGCACTGGTTGGCGACAAGTTCGCCCACCGGGCGGATGCGCCTGTTGCCAAGGTGGTCGATGTCGTCCATCTTGACGTCGATCTCGGGATGCCTGGAGGATTTCTCGTTGCCGGCGGCCAGGTCGAGCAGATAGGAGAGCGCTTCCACGATGTCGGTGGTGTTCAGGGTGGTGCGCTTGAGTTCCTCCTCGTCCATGTTAAGGCCGAGCTTGCCGTTGAATTTGAAGCGGCCGACGTCGCTGAGATCGTAGGTGGCGGGCTCGAAGAAAAGACGCCTCAGGGCCCTTTCCGCCTGTTCCTGGCTGAACTGTTCGCCGGGCTGGAAGCGGTGGTAGATCTCGCGCAGCGCTTCTTTGTGGCGGTTTCTGATGGCCTCGTTGGAGGTTCCGCCCCTCTGCTTGTATTCCTCGTTCTCGTCATGGATCATGCGGAGGACCGGGGAGCCGGCCGGAACGTCGTAAACTTTGATCCTGGCCACGCCGCCCTTGAGGAGCGTCTTCAGGTATTCCTCGGTCAGCTCGGTGGCCTTTTCCAGGACCTCGTCGCCAACCGTCACTTTCTGGCTCAGGAACAGGCCTTCCAGATTCTTGATGTTGGTCTCGGTGACCTTGCGTTCGCTGGTCTTGTCCTTGTAGAAAAGATCCAGGAGCTGCTCGTCCCTTTCGTACTCCAGGGCCCTGAGGAGCGTGGTGGCTCTCACTCTTCTTCTGGAGTGGCGGCGGTCCACGCTGATGTAAATGTTGTTCTTAAGGTCGAAGGTGGCCTCCAGCCAGGTGCCGCGGCTGGGGATCAGGGTGAACCCGTAAAGGGGCACGCCCGTGGGGTGCTGGTTCTCCAGGTAATAGATGCCGGGGGAACGCTGGAGCTGGCTGACGATGACGCGCTCCACACCGTTGATGATGAAGGTCCCGTTGTCCGTCATCATGGGGATCATGCCAAGGTTGACGTTGTCTTCCTTGATGACGTCTTCAGTGCCCTGCTTCCCCACCACTCTCAGTTTGGCCTTGATGGCCACTTCGTACGTTTTCCCGCGGCGCTTGCATTCGTCGATGGAATACTTGGGGGCGCCAAAGGAATAGTGTACGAATTCCATTCTCAGCTTCTTATTGTTGCTCTCGATGGGGAAAGCCTTGGTAAAAAGCTGCTGCAGACCTTCCTGCTTGCGTTCTTCGGGCATTTTGTCCTGCTGCAGGAACTGAGCGTAAGATTCGCGCTGGACCGCCGTCAGGGGCGGTAAGGGAAATTCACCGAATTTTCCGCAGTAAACTTCCTCTATATTGCCTTTTTTAGTGCGTTTCATGTAGTGGGGAAAGACTTAATGTTTTTAGACAAAACACAACGTGGTAGGGGGATATGCATCCCCCGCCACGTTATGCATCAAGCTTCCGCGAAATGCGGAAATTGCGCCAAAAGAAAACTTACTTGAGCTCGACGGTGCCGCCGGCGGCTTCAATCTGCTTCTTGATGTTCTGGGCGTCTTCCTTGGAAGCGGCTTCTTTGAGGGGCTTCGGCGGATTGTCGACCAGATCTTTGGCTTCCTTGAGGCCCAGACCGGTGATAGCGCGCACTTCTTTGATGACGGCGATCTTGTTGGAGCCGGCGCCGGTCAGGATGACGTCGAATTCAGTCTTCTCTTCCTCAGCGGGAGCGGCGGCAGCGGCCGGGCCAGCGGCGACCATGGCGACGGGGGCGGCGGCGGTGACGTCGTACTTCTCTTCTAAGGCTTTCACCAGTTCGTTGAGTTCCAGAACGGTGAGCGTATCGATGGTGGAAATGAGGGCTTCAATTTTTTCAGAGGCCATAGTTATTCTCCTTTACCCTTGTTTGTTAGGGCAATTTGTAGTTATGTTGTCAGTAACTTGTTTGAGGCTTAAAAGTTAACTGAGTGCGTAAATGCGAATGTAAAAAGAACTAAACCCGGGATTACTCGGCGGCGGGAGCGGGAGCTCCCTCGGCTTTCTTCTGGGCGACCTGGTCCAGAACGCGGACCGTGTTGGTGATAAGAACGTTGCCGAAGCAGGCCAGCTTTCTGATCGGGCCCTGCAGGGCGGAGACCAGCATGCTGTACAGAGCCTTCTTGGAAGGCAGGGCAGCCAGTTCCTTGACCTCGTCGGCCGTCAGGTAACGGGAGAGCTCAAGAAGACCGCAGCGGATCTCGAAGTTCTTGTTTTCGTCGGCGAATTTCTTGATAGCCTTGGCCAGCTCGACCAGGTCGCCGTCGGTGGCGGCCAGGGCGTTCGCGCCGGTCAGGCTGTCTTTGAATTTCTCCTCCGCCGTTTCGGGCAGAGCGAGCTTCAGCAGACGGTTGGGAACGACATGGTAGGTGCCCTTGGCTTCAGCGATGCTGGTGCGCAGGGCGCCGTTCTGCTGCGCTTTCATGCCGTGGTAGGAAGTGACCACCAGCAGCGTGCTGTTGGCGTACTTCTCCTGCATGTCGCGCACTATATATGTTTTTTCAATACGCATGATTATTCGTCCTTATGGTTTAGAGCATCGCCTCACGTTCAGCGTCGGCCACGTCGATCCGGTAACCCGGACCCATGGTGGAGCTGATGGCGAGCTTCAGAATATAGGCTCCCTTGAGAGCCTGGGGACGAGCTTTGACGACGGCGTTGAGGTAAGTCCTGATGTTTTCCAGGAGCTTCTCTTTGCCGAAGCTGACTTTGCCGACCGCGCAGTGCAGTCCGGCCTGTTTGTCCAGACGGAATTCCACTTTGCCGGCTTTGAATTCATTGACGGCGGTGGTCACGTCGGCGGTCACGGTGCCGGCTTTCGGGGTCGGCATGAGGCCGCGGGGGCCCAGGACCTTACCGAGTTTGCCGACTTCGCGCATGGTCGCGGGAGTGGCGATGGCGACGTCGAAGTCGAGCCAACCGCCCTTGATCTTCTCGAGGAGGTCGTCGAGGCCGACGAAGTCGGCTCCGGCCTCGCGGGCGGCGTCGGCGGCGTTGCCCTGCGCGAACACGAGGACGCGGATCTTCTTGCCGGTGCCGTTGGGGAGGTTGACGGTGCCGCGGATGGACTGCTTCTTGGGGTCGCAGCCCATGCGGAACGCGATCTCGGCGGTCTCGTCGAACTTGGCGACGGGGTGGGCCTTGAGGAACGCGATGGCCTCTTCGAGGGGGAGAACCTCGGTGGGGGCCTTCTTGGCGATGTCGGTGTACTTTTTTCCGTGCTTTGCCATGGCTTTAGCCCTCCACCGTGATGCCCATGCTGCGGGCGGTTCCGGCGATCATGCGCATCGCCGCTTCGGGATCGGAGGCGTTGAGGTCCTTCTCCTTCATCTTGACGATCTCGAGGAGCTGGGCCTTGGTGACCTTGCCGACCTTGTCCTTGTTGGGGGTGCCGGATCCCTTGGCGAGGCCGGCGGCCTTCTTGAGAAGCACGGCGGCGGGCGGGCTCTTCAGGATGAAGGTGAAGGAGCGGTCCGCGTAGACCGTGATGACGACCGGGATGATGAGCCCGGCCTGGGCCTGCGTCGCAGCGTTGAACTGCTTGCAGAACGCCATGATGTTGACGCCCTGGGAGCCCAGGGCTGGTCCGATCGGGGGGGCGGGATTGGCCGCACCGGCCGGAACCTGCAGGCGGACGACGCCTGTGATTTTCTTGGCCATGTCTGGTACCTGTTCGCTTGTGCCGGTCCTCCCGGGTCCCTACCGGTGCGGACGGACTGGCGTTTACGGAGCCGGGGTATCCTGGTCGTCGGAATCGGAGGCCTTTTCGACCTCCTTCTCGTGTTCGACCTGCGTGTACTCCAGCTCGACCGGGGTCTCGCGCCCGAAGATGGAAACGAGCACGTTGAGCTTGCCCTGGTCGGGATCGACTTCCTGGACGATGCCGTTGAAGCTCATGAACGGCCCATCCACAATCTTGATATGGTCTCCGGGTTCGTAGACGACCGCGGGACGCGCCTTGTCCTTCGCGCCCTCGCTGGTGGTCGCCTTGAGGTTCTCCACGTCGGACGCCTTCATCGGCGTGGGCGGGTCGCCGCCCACGAAGCAGATGACGCCCTGGGTATGGCGGATGAACGACCAGACCCTCTCGTTGATCTTGTGCGAGTCGTCGTAGACGGCGGCCTCGACGAAGACGTATCCGGGGAAAAGCCTCTTGGTGACAATGGACTTCTTCGACTCCATCCGGTACGCCTTGGGGTCACCGGACTTCTTGTCGCGGACGCGGACCTGGCGGACCTGGGCGACCTTCTCGGTAGGCATGAGGACCTCGCCGATGGCATCTTCAAGCCCTTCGCGCCGACGGTTGGCCTCAAGGAACAGCTTGACCTTGTGCTCCTGGCCGGTCAAAGTCTGCAACGCGAACCATTGGAGATTCATACTTCGCTCCTTAAATCGTCAAATCGGGGAAAACGGGGGCTACAGAATGTGCTCAATGGCAAAGGAGAGAACCTTGTCGCACAGGAAGACGAACACGGCGAGGACGAGGATGAAGACAGTCACCATCTTCGTCGTATCCACGAGCTCCTTGCCGCGGGGCCAGGTGATTTTGTGGAATTCTGCATTGACGTCCTTGAGGAAAGCAACTGCCTTTCCCGGCGTCTTGGATTTGTCCTGGGATTCGCTCATGTGAGGTATCTATTTGCGGTTGGAAGCGGCATGATACATGAGACCCTCCCCGAATGTCAAGGGGGTAAAATGATTTTTTCCATGTCTTGCGTCTTGGGGGAAAGAATGGTACGTTTTCCCGCGTTCCCGCGGCAGGGAGGCAAGCCTCCGGCCGGAATTCCAGACTTCGACACGAAATGACCACGCTTCCATCCCCTCTCATCCTTTTCGGCGCATTGTCGGGCCGTCCGTCGGAGGCGGACGTCGCCAGCGCCCTTGAATCGGCCCAGGCGGCCGGCTACTCGGACTTCATGGTCTATGCGCGAAGCGGTCTGGAAATCGACTACATGGGCGAGGAGTGGCTGGAGCTCGTCGGGCACTTCCTCCGCCACGCCGAGCGCCTCGGCATGTCCATCTGGCTCTACGACGAATTCAACTGGCCCAGCGGCTCCTGCAAGGGGCGCGTCACCGCCGAGAACCCCGCCTTCTCCAATTCCACCTGCGCCGTCTACCCCGGGAAGGACGGGGCGTTCGACTGGCGCTTCTTCCGCGCGCCGCCGATTTCCGCCAACGTCTTCGACGCCGAGGCAATGGCCCGGTTCCGCGCCCTGACGCACGATGTCTACGAGCGCCGGTTCCGCCGCTACTTCGGCGGCGTCAT